>NZ_JAUBTT010000179.1:0-7803 GCF_036705125.1 Microcoleus sp. B7-D4 | reverse complement strand
GATTGGAGTGAGTGCCAATGCGATTACATCCGCTAATTTCCGGTTGATTTAGGAAATCAAGAAAAGTACGATCGCCCATTCGATTCAAAAGGACGATCGCACTTCTACCAATTTTAAAAGGTCTAGCAAAAATTTAACGATTATTCATACTTTCGGCCGCGCCACTGAGTAGGCTGATTGAAAGCAGAAATTAGAATTCGCAAAAACGCCAACGGATCGGCTAAAGGTGACAGCCAAAACAGCCATTTACCCGATGCCTGACTTGTATCGTAGGAAGGTGCGATCGCCAAACACAAAGCCGATCGCACTGCAACCAAAAATACATTCAATCCCAACAGCCAAAAGTGCGGAAATACACCAACCGGCGGCAGCGAACCAAACAGCAAATAGCACAACACAATCGGCACCGGCAAACCTTGAACCGCCAGCAACAGCCACAAATCGCCCCAAATTTGAGCGCCAGAAGCAGCATCTTTCAAATCGAGCGATCGACCCCATTCATTCCAAGTCTCGATCGCCCCCTCATACATCCGCACCTTCAACACCTTAGCCCCATCCAAAAAGCCCACCTTAAAGCCCTTAGCAGCCGCATAGCGAGCCAGAGTCACATCATCGCAAAACGAACCCCTCGCGACCTCATAGCCCCCCAAAGCCACCAAAACCTCGCGCTTACACAAGAAACACTGACCGTTCGCCATCACCCGTTCCGGCACATCCCCGCCAGTCCCCGTGGGCCCGAACCGATAAACCAAAGTCATTAACAAAGCAGGTTGCAGCCACAACTCCCCCGGATACTTGAGGATAAACTGCGGCGACAGCGAAATCAAATCGTAATTTCCAGCCGCCGCCGTCTTCAGCAAACTCGCAATCAAACCCGGATGCGGCACAGTATCCGCATCTATCCCCAAAATCCACTCGCACTTCTCGGAACTTGCCAAAAAACCCGCATTCAGCGCCCAGGGACGCCCTACCCAACCCGCCGGCAGCGGATCGTCGTTAATCAAGCGAAACCGGGGGTCTTTTTGTGCTGCTGCTTTGACTAAATCTCCGGTTCCGTCTACCGAATAGCTGTCAACCACAATTACTTCTCGGAGTTCGTAACTTTGGCTGGTTAATCCTTCCAAACAAGGCGAAATGCGATCGGCTTCGTTCAAAGTCGGTACCACCGCAGTACAACTACCCAACAAATCCAGCGTCGGCGAATCCGGTTCCAGGGGCGGGATGCGCGATGGGCCTTTAATCAAACGCGACATCAGAAGGGCTGCAGCGGGCAATTGCAGCAGCAAGAGTGCGACAGCGATGATACTTGTCAGCGGTTGGGAGAACAGGTGAGGGGCGATCATGGGATTTTAGATTTTAGATTTTAGATTTTAGATTTTCAATTGAAGAATTGGGAATTACGGTTGGTGTCAATTTAAAAATTTAATAAAATTTTGACCTCAAACATATTACAGGAATTGGGAATGAAAAAATCGCCATTGAAAAACCCGGTTTCTACAAGAAACCGGGTTTTTAAACTAGCTCAAAATTTAGTGTAAATTTTTGCTAAATCAGCCGGGGTTGCTCACTAGCAACTCACTTACGCAAAACCCCCACGGGCTCAGGTGGAATTTGGGCCGTGAGAACAGATGTCTCCAAAGACGGCATTGTTTCTGTTACGTCACCTGTTGCGGGTTTAGCGATCCAGCTTAACGCGATCGCCGGAACTACACCCAGAAGCACCGCTAGCGATGTTGGGAACCAGAACCGAGAATCCAAGGAAACTACAGTGATAATTGCTCCGAAAGCAAAGTTTACCAAATAAACAATTAAGGGCAAACCCAATTCCGATCGCTCTAATTTAATCGGTGTTTTTCTCCACAAGAAAGCTGCTACAGACATAAATAGCGCCCCTGTACCCATCCAGCCAGCCAAATTGCGGTAAGGCATCCCAAAGAAAGCCCCAAGTTCCTCAAACTCCCAAAAAGGCACAGCAGTTTGACTCATCGCCGGATCTAGTACAAAATCCCAAGCTGTTAGCAGCAAAGCACCCAGGGCGATCGCCCCTATTTGGCGCACCCAATTGAGTTCACCTTTACCGCCAGCTACTCCAGCGCGAGCAATTATGTATGAAACCAGTCCCAGATAAAACCACGAGAGGGGAATTGTAAACGGAACCAGCCCTGCAATTTTGTAGCCCAAACCGCTCAAATAATGGTAGTGCCCGAAGGGAAAACCCGTACTCGTTCCCAACAACTCGCTACTCAAGGACAAAAACACAGAAGGCACTAAAAAAGCCAGAGTTGCACCCCAACCCAATGTCCGCAGGGAATAGAGAGCAACTGCTGCTGCACCAAAGATGATATAAACTACTCCACCCCCAGCCATCCCCCACTGGAATAGCGTTTGCCCTGCTGGTGGCAAACTCATCACCAATTCGGGACGGGGTAAAATCAGCAGCAACCCTGCCAATCCAAAAGCCATTGAGAAGACGTGGGCAATTAGGCAAAAGCGCTCAGCAATCAAAAGTTGCTTCATGGGACTCCTCGAAAAAATATTAGATGCAGAAAGCACTCTTAACAGTTTACAAACTTTAACAAAAAACCAACTGCATTTGAGTCAGTTGTCAATTGTCTGTTGTCTGTTGTCAGTTGACAGTTGTCAGTTGCCCTGCGCGGGCCCATGCCCTGCGCGGGCCCATGCCCTGCGCGGGCCGATTCCCAATTTCCGATAATTACCTCTGTTTTGTCACTTCGGGCGAGAGTATAGCGGTATGGTGCGTCGCTCATTGATAGTCGTAAATAATCAGAATTCTGGCGGCGACGCACCCTACTTTAATTAGAATAGGAGTAGGATAATCATCTCTACCGAAAGTGACTCAAGAGGGTTACTGCCAATTGCCCACAAGCACGAAAGGTGCCCAGAAATACGGATTCTGATACTGTGGGTTTTGCAACAGCGTTAATTGAGCGTTGCGGAGGGCTTCAGCTTTGCTGGTTTTAGAAGAAGCCAGTTGCTTGTAAAACTCAGCCATAAAGATAGCTGTAGATTCGTCGTTGACTTGCCAAAGGGTGGCGGCGGTGCTGCGGGCACCCGATCGAATTGCAGCCCCGGCCAAACCCAAAGCCGCGCGGTTATCGCCCGAAGCAGTTTCGCAAGCACTCAAAACCAAAAGTTCGATCGGCTGTTGTTTCTCCCCAGTGCGGGCTCGCAGTAGTCGATCGAACTCCTTAACATTCACTTTCTGATCCCAAGTCACAATAAAAGTATCCGCTGCATTCGAGCTAAACTGACCGTGAGTTGCCAAATGGACGATCGGGTAAGACAAAGCTTTAATTCGATCGTGCAACCGCCCGCTGACAAAATCTTCATTCAGCAGCGAACTCGCCGGCATCTCGGCTGCAATTTGCTGAACTTCCTCCTTCACCCCCGGCAAAGCCGAGAAGCCTTGACGCGCTTCCGAGAGGCCAGCGGTGATCACTTTTAACTTGACTTTGTTCAGCGGTTTCGGTGCCAGCAATTGCAATCCCGGCGCCAAAGCAATACTGTATTTTTCTACCAAAAACTTTTCACCGTCGTGCAGCACCGCCATCGGCAGATTCCGCAAGTAACCGTCGAGCACAAATACCAGGGTTTTAATCCCGGCGGCGGTCAAATCCGCCTCTGCGGGGCGGATTAACCAGTCATAAACCTGTTCAACGGGTAGCCTCCTGTTGCGGGGGAAAGCAGCAGGCCTGATGGTATTTTTGGCTTGTCTGAAGGCAGTTTCCAACTCAGCTTGAGACTTCTTCGTAGCGTAGCGGCGCAGAGGTTTGCCGGGAATTGACAAAATTACCTCCAAACGATCGCTCAAAATAATCGGATAAATCACCGCCGCAGTCGGATCAATTTCCTCGATCGACTTTGGTTTAGCATCAGCACAAGCATCCCGGAAAAAGTTGTCCAATTCTGCCAACTGCAAAGATTCCACCGTTTGGCGCGCTAGTTTCAATTTAGTTTGACTGGGAGATTCCTCTTGCAAAAGCAGCCCGACTAATTCCCGATAAACCGGTTCGGCACTTTCCCGAAACGAAAATTGCACTTCGGGATTGACTGTTACCAAATCGCCCCGCAAAGAAGACAGTACATTCACAGCTTGAGTATATTGAGCGATCGCCCCTTCTGTATTTCCCTGAGCTTTCCGAATCCGTCCCAGTTGCCAAAACAATTGATAAGCAATATCGGGAGATTGAAACGCCGGTGCTAAACTCAAAGCCTCAGTTGTGAGATTTTCCGCTTTCTGATACTGCTGTTGGATTTCTGATAGTTTGCCTTTGGCTGCCAGAATATAAGCTTGTATGCGTTTATCGCCCAAACTGTTTGCTCGTTCGACAGAGCGATCGAGCATGGTGTCAATATCGCTTAAACTCAAAGTTTTCGCAGGCGACTGAGCTAATTTCATCAAGCTTTGAGCTAGATTAATTTGAGCGTAAAGTCCGGCGCGGTTCGACCCAAATTGAGCGGTTTGAGGTTCGAGAGAACGCCACAAAGCCTCTGCTTCCGACCAATCTTTGCGATCGAGTAACAAACTCAATTGGTTTAACTTTGCCTGAATTTGTAGGGGCGATCGATCCGGCATCGCCTGGATCGATCGACCATAATACTCTAGGGCCAAGCGTTCCCAATCACCCCGCTGTTCTGGTGTCAAACCCGGTTTATTGCTTTTAGCCCGTACCGTATTTCCCAGATTGAGATAAATTGCCGCCTCCTCTGATCGGCTACCTAATTTTTGGGCTGCTTCGAGTCCCGCCGAAAGCACATCCTGCGATCGTTCCAGTTGTCCCAAAACCCGCAGTACCCGCCCTAAAGCATGAGTTGCCCGGACTTGTTCGATAGAAACAGACCCATTTTTCAAAGTTTCCAAACCCGCTGTCGAAACTTCGCAAGTTGGGTTTTCCAACTTGAAAGAAGCTAATAGCATTTTGCAAGCTCTGGGGTAAAGTCCCAGAATTTCCCAAGCCCGACTTTGATTAATTTGAGCTTGAAAAAGTTGGTTTTTTCTATCAATTTGCTCGAAAATTTTAGCAGCTTGCGTCCAAATATCGATCGCCTCTTGAGTCTGTCCGCGTTCAAGTTGCAACTGTCCTTGAATGTTGAGAGTTTCAGCCAAAATCCGCTGCTGTTCGGGAGTTTTGGCTTGTGTTCGCACTGCCGACAAACTCGAATTTACAGCTTTTTCTGCTTCTTCCCAAAGCCCCAACTGCCCGTAGGTTGCAGCTAAATTACTCAAAGCTGTGGCGCGATCGAGATTTTCGCCTTTTGCCTCAAAGGCCGCCGCCGCTTGCTGCAACAAAGGTACAGCTTCCGAAAAACGTTCCTCTTGGTACAGAGTTCGAGCTTGTCGAACAAGCTGCACCGTTTGTGGTGGATTAACCTGAGCAATTCCAGGAGGAATCGCAACTGCTAGCAGACAGGAAATCACAAATAACAGAATTACTTGCCGGAGCGATCGGGTAAACTTCATAGTTAGAAAATAAAATTACAACCGCAGACACACCTACTAATTAACCCAAATACATCTTATTCTTTATCTGCATTAATCCGCGTTAATCCGCCTACATCTGCGGTAAAAAAAACCTAATTTCAACGCGGCACACAACCCGAACTCGGTTGAGGATGGCGAGAGTCAGCAGCATGACCCGGATTATATCCAACAAGCATAACTTCTCCTTGAGCATTCACCACCCAACCTTGCGCCGGAACAACTTCCCGATCGGGGATTTCCCCTTCTTCCTTCTTCGCTCGATCGGTTACATCGGTTAAATCCTCTACATTCGTTGCCGAACTTCCTGCCTCTTCTACCCAAGGAAAGGGCGCTGGAGCGGTGCTGAGGGCATCATTAGGACTGGGTGGTACTCCTCCTTTCCCAGTAGCAGTAAATGCGCTCCCTGTCTCTTGCGTGCAGGGATTTGCCGCAATTAAAGCAGCCGGATCGACCACATTTTGCGGCAGTTCCACTAAACCTTGAGCGGGATTCACCCCAGAAGAACTAAATGTAACACTACCTTGCAAAGCCGGGCCGCTACTTTGGGAAATAGCCGCAATATCGCTGGTAGGAACTAGAGAAGTCGGACTTACTTGCAACGCTGCAAATTGAGCATCTGTTAATCCCAAATTACCTCGAACCTGTTCGCGAGTCACTGAGGTAAACCCGAAAACATTAGGGACATTAATATTAACGCGACCACCTTGAGCCGATCGCGCATTAGCAGTAATATCGCTATTTTCGTTGGGTAAAGCCACCAGAATATCGCTTTTAATGTTGATATTACCGCCGCCAGAACTACCTGCATCAGTTGTAATTCTGCTGGCTCGGCGTAACTGGACATCCCGTGCTTCAAGGTTAATATTTGCTCCGGCACCGGATTCAGTTCTACCGTCAATGCTGCTTAGGTTGTTAAGGGAAATTGAATCTGCTTTCACGTTAATGTTACCCGCCCCTCCTGAACCCAAGGCTCGCAGATTGAGTGTTCCCCCATTACGAAGAATCAATTGCCCCACATTCAGATTCAACGAACCTGCATTCGCCGTAGCATTGGGATTGATTACACCAGATGCAATCCCAACGGAAATCTGAATTTGACTGTTAAATTCACCTGAACCCGCATTACCTATAACTTCTACACGACCCCCATTAATCGTAATGCTGCCCGCATCTCCTGCACCTAAAGATGCCGTAGAAATAATTCCCCCATCCCGTAGAGTCATTACAGGTGTAGAAATGTTCATGCTCCCTCCGGGACTGGCAGAGTAGGCATCAGCGGAGATGAAACTAGCAGTCCGACTCCCATTTGCCAACACTCCAGAAATACCCTCGACTGTTACTGACTCAGAGCTTCTAATTGTTAAATTACCTCCTTGCCCCGCAGTTGTATTCAACGGTTGGTTGCCAACAACAGATCCGCTAGATAAACTAATTCCGCCTCCTTCAGAGATAATCAACCGCTTCGTGTCGATATTAATGTCCCCGGCTCTCCCCTTAGTGCTGATGGCGGTTGCGCCGATAAAGGTTGGGGTAGGATTGCCGTCGGGAGTTCGCAAAATTTCTACTGATTCGGAAGCTTGAATATTGATATTCCCCGCTGCTTCTTCACTGCGAGTAATGCTGACGATACCAGCGCCATCGCGCACTCTTAAACGTTCTCCCTCAAAGGTGAAACTTCCTCCCTTACCCGTACTCCCCGCAATTGTGCCACTGTTGATCCCAGAACCGGCCATATCAAAAACCCTGGCACGGAAGGTCATATTTCCGGCGTTGCCAGCACCTAACGTGGCGCTACCCAATACGCTTCCATTGTCTATCAGCAGTCGTCCTGTATCGATCGTGATGTTTCCGGCGTTTCCTGTGCCGTTGGTGCTAGTTACCAAAATAATTTGCGGGTCAAAAGGATTTATCGAGCCAGATATTGTAAACTTACTAATAAAGTTTTGAAAGCTCTCAACTCCAATTCCACTCAGTTCTACTGAGTCGGTAGCGCGGATATTGACAGCGCCCGCTACACCATTTTCTAATGCCAGCGTGGAGATTTGCGCTCCACCTTCGGCCCGAAAATTTTGAGCGTTAATGTCGATACCCCTACCATCGATATTTCCCAAAGTCAGTGCATAAATCTGCCCATTATTGAGGTTGACATTTCCACCTCGAATATCAACTTTGCCCCCACCGAGTCCACTGGTGTTGAGCACTGAGCCGTTGGTTATTTCAATATTAAGCTGTTGCACATTTAAACTGTGATACAATCATTACCCTTATTTTTGATTTTGCGACCCCATTTAATTATTAAT
>NZ_JAUBTT010000022.1:0-84612 GCF_036705125.1 Microcoleus sp. B7-D4 | reverse complement strand
TTAAGTTATTAATACATTACTTGAAGTTTGACGATATTCCCATTCCTGGGGTATTCATACCTTGATTCAGCAACGCCGACAAACAAAGTCGGCCCAGCCCGACGACAGAATAAAGGGGGCATTAAAGCCGGATGACGATCGAAAATCCGCTTTCTCATTCTCTTGATTCTTGCGAAAATTACGCAATTATCTTAGTAAACCGGGTTTATGCGTCCAGGAAAGTTCTAGCTTTTCCTGCTATTTTCATAATTTCCTCATTTTTTTGATTTAGCTTTGAGATGGATCGGTGATTGGTTAATTTAAACTCTGATTCCCTAGAAGTTCTAGAGATGATCTCAGGGAGTCGGGGTTTTTTGTTACCCGCAAAGCCGATCGGCTAATACCATATTTACAGGCAGAATAACTCCTCCAGAAGTTACACAGATGGGCCTCAAGAACGATTTTTTTTAATCCGAGATCACAGATGCAGCCAAGTTTTTTGCTAAAAAACCCGGTTTCAGCCTGCTAATCCAAGATTTACGCAGAGTTCCCTCAGAAACCGGGTTTTTTAACCCCGGATCACAGATGCAGCCAAGTTTTTGGCTAAAAAACCCGGTTTTTGCCTAAGTGTTGTAATCCCTGCTTCGGCAAAAGTATATTTATCAAAAAAAATGATGGTCTTCATAATTTCCTCATATTTTTTAGATAAAGTTTACTCATAGCTCTGGATCTAAAGGTCGATCGCACTCTCAGCACCATTCCGCTGCCAAAGAGCGAACCTGTTGTCAGGAGAGTTCGGGGCAGTGACGGTACTTTCGATTAACTCGTGCCACAGCACAACCAACCTAAATAAGTCAGGATCTAGGCCCTGCATACCAAACAAACCGGGTTTTATACCGGGAAAAACCGGGTTTCTGCGCCAGTCCTCTAAGTGTTGGCAGGATAACTAAATGCTACAAAAATTAATAACTGAAGATGTGATTCGCGCTCTCGAATAACACCCCAAAAATAAGTCGGTCGTTTGAACAAGAGCCAAACTCGTAATTGCTACTAACAGGCAAGGCCAAGTCTCAGTAAGTTTTAGAAAGAGTGTGGAGATTTTTTAAATGTCTGATCAGCTATCTTATAAAGGTAACAACCAGATTCTGTGCTATTACGCAAATGTTAGCAACCAAGTTCAGGTGGTTCGGATTGGGAACATTCCTAATTGGTACTTTGAAAGAGTGATGTTTCCGGGACAGCGACTGATGTTTGAAGCTGCGGCAGAAGCAGTCTTAGAAATTCACACTGGTACGGCGCCAAGTGCTATTTTATCGGACAAGATTCCCTGCTACGTGCTGCGGGTTATAGAAGAGGTAAGTTCCGAGTTCGAGCTGGTGATGACCGAAGAACGATTGGGGGTATTAGCGGGTTAAAATTCATGAGAAATCAGACGAGATCGAGAACGGCCACAAAAATATTAGTTAACGAGTGTTTGGGGACGGGGAAAATGCAGAAAAATCTTGTCAATATTACCTTAGCTGTAGTCACAGAGGAAGTAGAAATTATCTTGGAGTCTTATCCGAAGCACCCATACCAACAAGCTTTTTCGCCTTCGGGATTGCGACAGGATTTAATTGCTTATGTGCTCAGCCGAGTTCCTAATAGATATACTGCGATCGACTCCCGCGAGTCTGTGTCAAACCAAACAGTTCAGGTTCGCTGTTCTTCAGAACAGTTGCTGCACATAGAAAATTTGATTCATACTGGCATTCGCGACGTGCTCCACAGCTATCAGAAGATAGATTACCGCGTTCCTGAAGAAGTTAAATTTGATTCCAGAGTTGCTAGTTGGTTGTGATAGTTTCTGGTAATTGAGGGAGACGCCGAGATTCTCGGCACTCTCGGTTGGGCGAGGTGGAATTGTGTACTGACCGAAAGCATCCAGGATACAAGCCCCCGGATTCATTCCGAAAGCAGACTCAGGACCGGTGAAATAAAAAACCTGTATCCGATAAAGGCGCCCCCGAATTTATCCGTGGGGTCAATGCTTAAATCTAAAATCTAAAATCTAAAATCTAAAATCGATTGACTTGATGGTTCAAGATTTTTCGTAATCGCAGCAGCAGTTGCACGGGCCATTGGGATTGACAGCACAGCGCAGAATTTCCGATCGAGCATTAAAGCGACAGCTAGCATCTCCGATAACCCAGATGCCGCTTACAAAAGTTCTTTCCGTCGGCGGTGTGGCCGACTGCACGTACAGGGCAATTTTTTGCAGTCGGTAGCGGCCGGATTTGAGTTGATAGCGGTGGTGGCGTTCCAAGACAGCGTAGGTTTGTCCCTCTAAATCTACATAGTTCCCCGGTTGTGGCGTCCAATCCAGCCGCAGGCTACCTAAATATTGGCGGGGGTGAGAGAGAATCACCTCTACGGGTAAAGTATTTTGTTCCATGTGGCGGTGCGTTGGCGAACTGAACTAAAGGGGCAAATAGTTGACTCAACCTACATCTTGTTCATCTAGAAAGATAAGTTTTTATAGAGAGAGTAATTTAGGTTTAGGCGCTCAACTTAACTATAGAACCTTTGGCGATCTTGGGATAGCCGACTCCATCCACTACGTTGGGCCTCACATCTTGCACCATTCTCAATTAGCCTTTTCTGAACAGGCTTTCCGGCCTGTTCCACAAGAAAATTTATCTTTTGTGGAACAGGCCGGAAAGCCTGTTCTTGAGGATGGTGCAAGATGTGAGTTCCACCCAACAGGCTAGGAAATAAACTTCAACTCGCTTGAGGTAACTAAAGTTAAGTTCGATTAGGTTTGATAAAGCAGTACAGGCTGATGGTATCGCAACTCGCAGGTTCGATCGATACGCGGTTGAGATTCCTCAACAGATTTTAACAACGGTTTGCAGGACTTGGGGTGCTTCGGGTGCGTTTGTAGTGAAGACTTCAGTCCTCTGATTTGTATGAGGCCTTCACTTCTCACTACAAATCAAACCGATTTTTTGGCAATCAAAATTCCCAAAAATATGCCATTCCTTCCATGATTCCCCAAGCGCAAGCAGAACCAGCTAAATAATGATTTTCAGTGCCACATTCGCGATGCCATTTTAAGAGTTCTGATAGAGCATTAGCGACGATTACTCCCCGGACATCCTGTTCAAACATACTGATATCATTGCCAGAATCACCGCAAACTAATGTTGCCTCTGATGGAATTTGTAGGCGCTTTTGTAAATAAGTAAGGGCATTGCCTTTATTGCTAGTTTGCGGTAAAAGATCCACATCGCTATTGCTGCTAAAAATGATTTGAGCTGGCAGTCCCGATTCAGTTAACTTTTCCTGCAAAGCCTGGACAGTCGAGCTGTTTTCTGCTGTGGGTTCCAGACTATAACTGATTTTCCAAGGATTTTGTTCTTTTGGGGATTGGGGTTTAAGCTGGGAAAACTGCTGAGCTAAAGAGGCGATCGCCATTTTATCCCAGCCTTGAGAAAGATATTCCGCCCAATCTAAATCGAGGGTTCCGTCTTTGTAAATTTCACTGCCTACACCTGCGATCAAATAGTCCGGTGCTAGCAGTTGCTTTTGGGCAATTAATTCGCAAGTTGAAGCATAAGAACGCCCGGTAGCGTAAACCAAACAAATTTGCGATCGCTGTGATTGCAAGCGCTGGTTTAAAACTTGAGTTGCTTCGTCATCTCCGACTAGCGTGTTGTCTAAATCTGTAACTAATAAAAACTTCATTTGGGGAATTAGTCAGGAGTCAGTAGTCATCAGTGATTAGTGATTGGGAATCGCTCGCTTCCTAAAATAATTTTAACTATTTATAAGAATTTGTTAAACCCACTACATTTATAAGCAAGCTTATCGGTTAACATTGGCCAGATTTAATTTTCCACAAGTGGTGTGAGTTTTATGGTGAATAATGCAACCTCGGTTAAAGCTTTTTGGCTGTCTTTCTTGATTTCTGGTGCGGCAGTGCCTTTGGGGCCGATCTCCGCAACAGCTCAAATTCAGGATACCTCAACTCCAGAAGTTGCGCTAGAAGCGAGTGCCGTCCCTACGGCTACCCCAGACGCAGCGCTGGCAGCAGGTAATATTGAGATACCGCAGTTAGCGGCGATTACCGCAGAGACTAACTCCGCAGTCGATCGCGCTTTACCCGACACAGATGCAGCAACAGTCGATCGCGCTTTACCCGACACAGATGCAGCAACAGTCGATCGCGCTTTACCCGACACAGATGCAGCAACAGTCGATCGTGCTTTACCCCAAACAGATGCAGCAACAGTCGATCGTGCTTTACCTCAAACAGATGCAGCAACAGTCGATCGTGCTTTACCCCAAACAGATGCAGCAACAGTCGATCGTGCTTTACCCCAAACAGATGCAGCAACAGTCGATCGTGCTTTACCTCAAACAGATATAGCATGGGTGAATCGTGCTTTACCCAAACAAGATATAGCAACAGTCGATCGTGCAACAACCACCCCAGAAATAACGGAGGCAATTCGCGAATTGCCTCCACAGAAGTTAGAAATTGCAAACTCTCCTCAGTCTCAACAAGTTGCTGAAGCCAGCAAAGTTGCCGACATCAGCAGCGAGACAGGCACCGCTGATGACCTCAGCATACAAGAAGACGCAGCACAAGTCACTTCTGTTTCCCAACTCTCCGACGTGCGGCCGACAGATTGGGCTTTTCAAGCCTTGCAATCCCTAGTAGAAAGATACGGCTGCATTGCGGGATATCCAGACGGCACATTCCGAGGCAATCGCGCAATGACTCGGTATGAATTCGCCGCCGGATTAAACGCTTGCTTAGACCAAATTACCAAACAACTTGGCGGTTCTACTGGTAATTTAGTCAAGCGAGAAGATTTACTTGCTTTGCAAAGATTGCAAGAAGAATTTGCGGCAGAATTAGCTACATTGCGCGGTCGAGTAGATGCTTTAGAAGCCCGCACTGCCGAATTGGAAGCCAACCAATTTTCAACTACGACTAAACTCAACGGATTTGCTTGGTTTAACCTGAGTGGAGCTTTTGCAGGCAAGGGAGTCCGAGTTGAAGCAACAAATGGAAATGCTGCTCCGCTCGATCGAGTACCCGGACGCGATCCTGTCACCAACAGACCGATCGTGCAGACAGTGGACGACCCAGAAATTACTTTCAGCCACTTAATTTGGTTAACCCTCACTACTTCTTTTACAGGCAAAGACCAATTGGTTACACAGCTAGCTGTAGGTAACGGAAATTCACCAGCCAATCAGTATACTTCTCCGGGTCTTTTTAATACCTTTGGCACTCCTTTTCTCGACCAGACTGCTGGGGTGAATCCCAATGAAGTTATCCTGCGAGAACTTTATTATCAGTTCCCGGTTAGCAACAGCTTGCAATTAGTAATCGGCCCCAGAATTAATTTCTACCGCTACTTTGACAACAATAACTTTAGCTTTTTCGTGGACGGTGCGAGCAGTTTTAATTCTAACAATAGCACTTTGTTAACTGCTACCAAACGCGGCGCAGGTGCTTTGGCTTTGTGGGATATCAGCCGCCGATTGAAACTGCGTTTAGGCTATTTGGGCGAGAGTATGGAATTTTTGCCCAGTTCGGTGTTTAATTCCGCTTCCAATCCGTCTCAAGGCTTGTTTGGTGGGACAAATACGAGTACCGCCGAACTAACATTCAGTCCGAGCGATCGAACAAATTTGCGGTTTTTGTACAGCCGTTCCAACATCCAGCAAATTGGCGGGCTAATCGGAGCACCGAATGGCAGGCCCCTTAACGGTTTGGCAGATGACGGTTTCGGTGGTCGTCTCGGCAATGCTACTGCCAATACTTATAGCTTTAATTTCGATTGGTCGCTCAGCCGCCGTTTCGGTCTTTTCGGCCGCTACGGCTACGCCGAAACCAATATATTTCCCAAGACTGACAGACCCGACGGCACGATCAAAACTCAATCTTATATGTTAGGATTTGCACTTCCTGATTTATTCAAAAAAGGAGCTGTGTTTACTGCCTCATTTTTAGTACCTTTTGACGTTACTGGTGGTCGCAGGTTTCTGGTTTCGGGCGGGGGAAATGGTGGCAAGCAGTACGAAATTGAAGCCACTTATTATTTGCCTGTCACCGAGAATATTTCGCTCGTACCGGCATTTTATGCGATCTGGAATGCTAATAATTTCGACAACAACCCGACAATTTTTGTGGGCAATTTGCGGACGCAGTTTAGTTTTTAATTTCCAGAATAAATAGATACCGTAGGGTGCGTCGCTACCCTCCAATCTGCAATTAAAATAGAAAATCTGGTAGCGACGCACCCTACAAGATACCCACGTTGCAGCCAACAGAAACCGGGTTTTTCCAAAAAACCCGGTTTCTGGATATCGTACTGCGTCACAGGACTGTTCCTGATTCCTTCTACTTAATTGGAATTTCGATGATAAATTCACTACCTTTACCGGGTTCTGAGAGGCACTGCAATTTTCCGTTGTGTTTTTCAACGACAATTTGGTGCGAAATTGATAAACCCAAACCTGTGCCTTTACCTACTGGTTTTGTGGTAAAAAATGGGTCAAACAAACGCACAATATGATCTTCGGGAATGCCCAACCCGTTGTCTTTGATCCGAATTAAAATGCTCTTGTCATCAATCGTTTCAGTTTGAATAGTAATAGTAGGCAAGATAGAATTTGCGGTGTCTTTTGCTTGGCTGCAGCTTTCTTCCAAGGCGTCGATCGCATTTGCCAATACATTCATAAATACCTGATTTAACAGTCCGGGATGACAGTTTATTTGCGGCAGTTCTCCGTATTGTTTAATCACTTTAATGCCCTGCCATTTGGCCTTGGCTTTCAGCCTGGTGTTCAACATTAACAAGGTACTTTCTAAACCTTCGTGAATGTCGGCAGTTTTGATTTTCGCTTCGTCCGCCCGCGAGAAATTTCGGAGAGTTTGAATAATTTCAACAATGCGCTCGCATCCGGTCTGCATCGAATTGAGCAATTTGGGCAGGTCTTCTGCTAGAAATTCTAAGTCTATATCCTCAGCTTGTTGCTGAAGTTTTGCTGGGGGATTTGGGTACTCTTCTTGATAGACTTGCACGATTTCTAACAAGTCGAGAACGTAGCCTCGGACGTGGCAGAGGTTGCCGGCGACAAAGCCAACTGGGTTGTTAATTTCGTGGGCAATTCCTGCTAGCACCTGTCCGAGGGAAGACATTTTTTCGGTTTGTACTAACTGCATTTGAGTTTGCTGCAAGTCGCTCAAAGCTGTTTGCAGTTCTTGGGATTTTTGCCGATCGCGATCGGCGGCGGCGGCCCGTTCTTCCTCAACTCCGATCGCCCCAGCAATAATTCCGATCAGCTTGCAGTCGGCTTCTGTGGGCGCGATCGAGTCGGTGTTGACAACGCATACCGCACCCACGTAATTGTCGCCCAGCCGCACTGCTTGTCCCAGATAGCTTCGCAGTTGGTAGCGGATGACAGCGGGATCGGTTTGGGCGTAGATCGTGTTCTGCAAGTCAGGAATGGCAACAGCCCGATCGCTTCCTTTGCTGCATACGTCGGTGCAGATGTGGCCCTCGGCGATCTCGACCAGCGGGTAGTCCGGCGGCGCTTGCCAAGTCGCGATCGCTTGCAGCCGACCGCCACCGACGTGGCTGTAGATGGCGCAGCTTCCGCCCAAAAGCTCACCGGCTAAGGATGTCAGGCGCTGGATGTTCTCAGCGGCGTCGGTGGTGAATCCCAAAAAGCACTCGTTGATTTTGCTGAGGCGGTACTCTGCTTGCCTGCGCGCCGTCATGTCGCGGGAGTTGATCACAATTCCTTTCACAGCGGGGTCTGCTAGCAAGTTGATGCCGACACCTTCGAGAAAACACCAAGAACCGTCAGCGCGCCGGAACCGACCTTCTAGGGCGATCGGATCGCCTGGATTTGCGATCAGTTTTTCGCCGTCGGACATCACCGAGGGCAGGTCGTCAGGGTGGATCAAATCGAGAGCAATTTGACCGGCGACTTCATCGGGTTCGTAGCCTAAAACTCTTTCTACAGAAGGGCTTTCGTAAACAATGCGACCGCTGGCGTCGAGAATAGTAATGATGTCGGAACTGTTGAGAATTAGCGATCGCCACTTAGCCTCATTTTGGAACAAAGCTGACTCGGCTTGTTTGCGATCGGTAATATCCTCTACCATTTGCAAAATAAACTGTGGCGTTCCCTGACTGCTGTCGATGACAGAGGCGCTGAGGCGTCCCCACCTGATGCTGCCGTCTTGGCGGAGATAGCGCTTCTCAATTTGGTAAGCTTCGCGCAAGCCCGCGGCCAACTGTTGGCGCAACTCGCGCGACGTTTGTGCGTCTTCCGGGTGCGCGCAGTCGTCGAGGCCGAGACCCCGCAGTTGAGCTTCCGATCGGCCCAGCATAGCTTGAAATGCCGGATTAGTGGCGATCGCCACACCTTCGAGGGTAGCGACTACCATGCCGATCGCAGCGCGTTCAAAAATTGCCCGAAACCGCTGTTCGCTGTCTCGCAAAGCTGCATCCGCTGCCACTTCCTGGGTGATGTCCCGCCCCGCGACGGCCAAACCTTTGCGCGAACCGTCGGGGTTGAACAGTGGCACTTTTCGCACTTCAAACAAATTGCTGCCGCCTGTGGGCAAGGAGACAATTTGGCGGCTGGAGGTAAGAGTACCTGCTTGCCAGGTAGTTTCGTCGGTTTCCTGCCAAGTTAGCAGGATTTCTCTGACTCTGGGATCGGCGGCGGCAGCGAGTTCGGCAGTAGTTTTGCCCTGGTAGTCTGCGGTTTCCCAGCCCAAAAGTTGGAGGGCGCAGTCGTTGGCAATCAGCCAGCGCCCCTCGCTGTCTGTGAGGTTGATCGCGTCGGGGACGGCGTTAATCGCGGTTTTCAACCAGTATTCTTGATTTCGCAGGGCTGCTTCAGCGCGCTTGCGATCGGCGATTTCGGCGACGGTTCCTTCGTAGTAAAGGAGCTCGCCATCTTCGTCGCGGACTTCGCGCACGTTTTCCGAGATCCAGGTAGTGCTGCCGTCTTGGCGGCGGACGCAGGACTCAAACTCTTTCAGGGAGCCGTTTTTGCTGATTTCTGCCATGAAGGAAGCGCGGCGGGTGCGATCGGCGTAAAGGTTTTTCGCCGAACATTTTGCGATCAGTTCTGACGGGGAATCGTAGCCGTACATTCGGGCGAGTGCCTGGTTGGCGCTGAGGTAGCGTCCGTCTGGGGCGGTTTGAAATATGCCTTCGGTGGCGTTTTCAAAGATGCTGCGGTATTTTGCCTCGGCTTGTTTGAGGGCTTCTTCTGCTTGGAAGCGATCGGTGATATCAGATTGGACGCCGATGAAGTGGGTAACGAGTCCGCTGCTGTCGCGCACCGGCGAGATGGTGAGTTCGTTCCAGAAGGCGGTGCCGTCTTTGCGGTAGTTTTTCAGAACTACTTTGCAGTCATGCTGTTCTTTCAGGGCTACGCGGATGCGATCGACGGCAGCGCGATCGGTATCCGGGCCTTGCAGGAAGCGGCAATTCTGCCCGATTATTTCGCTGCGATTGTAGCCTGTAATCCGCTCGAAAGCCCCGTTGCAGTAGACTATAGGCTTATCCGGCCGGGTAGCGTCCGCGATCGCGATGCCGTTGCTGGTAGCTGCCAGGGCGCGATCGTACAGCCTCCAGACTTCTTCTATTAAATTCGGTGTGCCGCCAGTACGAGTCGGCGATAGCGTTTCAGAAGGAATGCTTATATCTCTCTGCATGAGTTTCTATAAATTGAGTTTATTGTAGATACCGACTGCCAGCACACCCTAGAGTTTAACAAAATTGTCTGTTTTCTGAAGGCTGAAGTTAAAAGGCTATCATGCAGAATTTGGGCGGTAAATTCTACCTAAAGAAAATCTGGCTTCCCTCGTTTTTTTTTCCTTCTGCCTTCTGCCTTGTGCCTTCTACCTTCAAAGGAATCCTAGTTGTTAATTTATAATAGTTGTTCCCACCATAACTCTATCTCTGGTATAGTTTACTTGGCAGAGTTTGGGCGGCTTACAAGTTCGGTCATTTATTTTTTAACTTAAATAAAAAATACATCATCCTGCTCTCCTAAAAAAAAATAATTAAATACTTTATAGTTAAATGATTCAAACTATTCTCATAAAAAACCAGGAAAAATTAATTTTGAACTAACACAGCAAGTTCTGAAATATCGTCCATCGCGAAAGTCGGTTCGAGGGCGAGACACTGAGCGCGATCGCCATATCCGTAAGCCGCCCAACAAACATCTATCCCAGCATTTTTAGCAAACAGCAAATCAACCGCTGTATCGCCCACCATTAAAATTTGACTGTTATCCAACTCCGGGAACAGCGGTTTAATCATCGAGTGAAAAACAGCCGGATTTGGTTTCGGGATAATTTGTCCGTTATCACCTAAAATTAAATCAAAAAAGCTGTGAATTCTCAAATTATTTAGTAATACATTAACAAAGCTAACGTGTTTGTTGCTGAAAACTCCCAGGCTCAATCCCGACTGACGCGCCAACTGCAACACTTGCTTTGTCCCGGTAAATAACTCTACCTGCTTTTCACCTTCCGTCCGATAATAAGAGCGGTAAGTTTCAACCCATTCGGGAATTGCGCTTTCCTCGATCGCCGGATGGACGATTTTAAAACTATTTGGTAAATTGATGCCGATCGTCGCTATAATAGTATCAGCAGCAGGCGGGGCAATATTGAAACTTTCAAAAGTTTTGGTAAAGCAAAATACAATAGCTTTGTGAGTAATTGCCAAAGTACCGTCGAAGTCGAAAATAATTAACTTGTACTGACTCATCATCCGTTCCAAATGTGAATTATAATTTTTTAGCATTCAAGAGGTCAACATGAGTGTCACCGAAAAACCCGAACTTCTAGTAACAGATTTTACAGATTTTCCAGACCACACTCAATTACCAGATTCCGACGGTACTTTTGTGAAAAACTTTCAAGAACTCCCTCAAAGCATCCTGTTAACAACATCTGTTCGACCCATTTTAGACCAACTTCATCCCGACGGACAATATTGTATCGGTCAAGATTCCGGCATTTATTGGCGAGTCCCGCAACCCCCAGAACCCCTAGCCAGAGGAGCCGAAGCACCAGATTGGTTTTACGTGCCCGACGTGCCGCCAACTCTCAACGGAAATATGCGGCGTTCCTATGTAATGTGGAAAGAATTAATGCCGCCGTTAATTATACTAGAATTTGTCTCTGGAGATGGCAGCGAAGAAAGAGATAAAACTCCCAAAAAGGGGAAATTCTGGATTTACGAGCGAATTATTAGACCTGCTTTTTATGGAATTTATGAAGTCACAAAAGCCAAAATAGAATGCTATCATTTGGTAGAAGATAGATTTGAGTTAATGTCAGAAAATCAGCGCGGACATTACCAAATCGAGCCAATGGGATTGGAATTAGGCATTTGGCAAGGGGTTTATCAGGGCGTAGAACTGCCTTGGATGCGCTGGTGGGATGCTGAGGGGAATTTGCTGCTGGCTGCCGATGAACGGGTAGAACAAGCGGAATTGGCAGTCGAACAAGCGCAGTCAGAAGCAGAACAAGAACGGCAAAAGCGAATAGAAGCCGAGCAGCGAATTCAAGCTTTAGAAGCGCGTTTGCGAGAGTTAGAAGGAGGCTAAAATCCGAATCAAGAGGGCGGGTTTATTAAAATATTGGTGTGAGAGAATTAAATGGCTGGTAAAACCTGCCCCTACCCACATATTTTCATCGTTTACGCAGATATTTTTTTCTTTTCTCCGGTTTGTTGTATGGGAATTTTAAAAATTACCACTTCTAATCCAGAAGCTGCTTGTATTATTTGATAAGTATTTTGTAGCTTTGTGTAGAATCTATGGCACTAATTGTTCAGAAATATGGCGGAACCTCGGTTGGTACAGTCGATCGCATTCTGGAAGTAGCCAGACGAGTAGTAAAAACAGCACAGCTTGGCAACTCTCTGGTTGTCGTACTTTCAGCGATGGGCAAAACCACCGACGGTTTAGTTAAACTCGCCAAGGAAATTTCCCCAAATCCCAACAAGCGGGAAATGGATATGTTGCTCTCCACTGGGGAACAAGTCTCGATCGCACTTTTGAGCATGGCATTGCAGGAAATGGGACAGCCCGCAATTTCCCTCACCGGCGCCCAAGTCGGTATTGTCACCGAAGCCGCCCACACCCGCGCCCGGATTTTGCGAATCGATCCGAATCGGCTTGAAAGCCAGTTAAAAAGCGGTAAAGTCGTTGTTGTTGCGGGTTTCCAAGGCATCGCCGATGCCGGAGAATTGGAAATTACCACCTTGGGCCGTGGCGGTTCCGACACGACAGCAGTTGCCCTCGCTGCAGCGCTGCGGGCCGACAGGTGCGAAATTTATACCGACGTGCCCGGAATTCTGACTACAGATCCGCGCTTGGTTGCCGACGCGCAATTGATGGACGAAATCACTTGCGACGAAATGCTGGAATTGGCGAGTTTGGGCGCAAAAGTCCTCCACCCGCGCGCGGTAGAAATTGCCAAGAATTACGGCGTGCCCCTGGTAGTGCTTTCTAGCTGGAGTGACGCCCCCGGTACCCGTGTAGTGTCCCCACCCCCGCAACCCCGGCCTTTGGAGGGCTTGGAGCTCGCAAAAGCCGTCGATGCGGTGGAATTTGACTTAGATCAGGCGGGGGTGTCGCTACTGCGTTTGCCCGATCGCCCCGGCGTAGCAGCGCGGTTGTTTGGTGCGATCGCCCAACAAAACCTCGATGTAGACTTAATTATTCAGTCAATTCATGAAGGAAATACTAACGATATTGCCTTCACCGTGACGCGAAAATCTCTGCAACAAGCCACCGCCGTTGCAGATGCAATTATCCCCGCCCTCGGCAAGAATTCTCGCCCAGAATTGGGAGAACCGGAAGTGAAAGCAGAAGAGCGGCCAATAGCTAAAGTTAGCATTGCGGGTGCGGGAATGATCGGTCGTCCGAGGGTAGCGGCGCAGATGTTTAAGACTTTAGCGGATGCGGGAATTAACATTCAAATGATTTCCACATCCGAGGTGAAAGTTAGTTGTGCGATCGATGCTGAAGATTGCGATCGGGCCGTTGCTGAACTCTGCAAAGCATTTGATGTCGCCAACTCCCCTATTGGGCTGCGTTCATCCTCCCACAAACCGCCTGCAGTCCGCGCCGTTGCGTTGGATCTCAATCAAGCGCGTCTAGCAATTCGCCAATTGCCCGATCGACCCGGAGTAGCAGCAAAACTGTTCGGACTTTTAGCCGAGGAAAATATCAGCGTAGACACGATCATTCAGTCGCAGCGCTGCCACAATATCGACGGCATATTAACTCGCGACATTGCATTTACAGTCGCACAAATTGACGCCGAAGCTGCTAAAATAGTCCTCGAAAAAGCCGCCCCAGAATTCGGATGGGGCGAAGTAGCAGTCGATACACAAATAGCCAAAGTTAGCGTTGTCGGTTCCGGGATGGTAGCGCATCCGGGAGTAGCCGCAAAGATGTTTGAAGCGCTTTCCCGCCAGCAAATCAACATTCAAATGATTGCCACTTCCGAGATTAAAATTAGCTGCGTTGTGGATGAAGGACAAGGAGTAACTGCTTTGAAGGCAATTCACGCAGCTTTTGAACTTGCCGGCACTGAAAAAATCCAAGTTCCAGCGTAATTAAGGTTTCTAGTCAGGACTTTATACCGAATCCGAGTTTTTCACCCCCTTTATGATTCGGCGGTTGAAACCAATCCTACACAAACTTTCGTCTGCCTCCGCAGACTAAGAAATGAACGGGGTATTTAAGCCGCATTTGGTATTAGTCCTTTCTTCGAGATTCGTAGTAAGGAATTCAGTCCTTCAAATTTTATTTAATTGATATAAAAAAAATCGCCCTTTTTTTTAGGGTGAAACACTTGACTTCGAGGATTTAATCAAGTACAATTTAATAATGGGAGTGGTGGCAAAAATAAAATTTTTGCCACCACTCCCATTATCTAAAATATACCACAATAAATCAACCAAAGTCAATAGATAATCCTTCTTTTTTAGGGCCGAGCAGTTATTGATATCAATTCCGCCTGTATGGGAATGATTAAACCGCAGAGGGCGCAAAGATCGCAGATTCTCCAGAAGAGAGAAGAGAGATGAATAATTCCGATGTCAACGGATTTGATATGACACCACGGTAGCATAGAACAAAGCTTCAAGCGCCGAGTTATCTATAATCTACGAGGTAGTGAAAAAAACATCAGCAGTTAGATAGCTAGCATCGATATCAAAGACGATCGCTAAATAATCAGAATTAAATTTAATCGCAACAGAAGCCACTGGCATCCCACTATCAATCTGTAATAACACCGGCTCAAAGGACAGTTGAGCATAGGCAATGCCTGCACTCAAACCAATAGCATCACCCTTAGAAAAATCGATAATTACATCAGCCCGCTCAATGGATGCGATCGCCTGACTCTCCGCAAAAATAAAGGCATCATTTCCAGTACCGCCAATGAGAATATCTTGACCAAAATCGCCAATTAATACGTCATCCTCAGCACCGCCATTGAGAATATCATCTCCCTTGCCACCTTGCAAAACATCATTACCATCTCCTCCGACTAAGGTGTCATTATCATTGTTACCACTGAGAAAATCATTGCCAGAACCGCCGTCGAGAAAATCAGAACCTTTGCCGCCAAGCAAAATATCATTGCCGCCAACTCCGGCTAGCGTATCTGCCCCTTGATTGCCATTGATCGGATCGTCATCTTCTGTACCGGTGAGAAAGTCATTACCCGACAAAGCAGAAATTCCTGTCTTGGCGGCAACTTCTGGAATGGCAGTATCAGATCCGTCTGTTAGCAGGTAAAACCCTTCTCCGCGTAGATTTTCAGGGATTCCTGTCGGTTCGCCACTATCGGTGGCATTGGGGAGAGGGGTTTTGATAGAAAGTACAGGTGCTGGGGCGGGTACTGGTGTTGGGGCGGGCGTTGGGGCCGGCGTTGGGGCGGGTGCAGGAATGGGTGTTGGGGCGGGCGTTGGGGCGGGTGCAGGAATGGGCGTTGGGGCGGGCGTTGGGGCGGGTGCAGGAATGGGCGTTGGGGCGGGCGTTGGGGCGGGTGCAGGAATGGGTGTTGGGGCGGGCGTTGGGGCGGGTGCAGGAACGGGAGTCGGTATGGGTGTTGGCGCTGGGGCGGGTGCAGGAATGGGAGTTGGGGCGGGCGTTGGGGCGGGTGCAGGAATGGGAGTCGGTACGGGTACTGGTGCGGGTGCAGGAGTCGGTGCGGGTGCGGGAGTCGGTACGGATGCGGGAATTATCGTCTCGATCTGACTCTGATCGAGGAAATTTAATGGCAGAGTAATTTCAGTGGGTGTGGTTGAGAGGGTAAGAGGTAGTGTAGGAATTGATATCGGCGTTGGATTTACTACAGATATTAGTGCCGGTGTTGGAGTTGTCACGGGTGTTGGAGTTGTCACCGGTGTTGGAGTTGTCACGGGTGTTGGAGTTGTTATCGGTGTTGGAGTTGTCACCGGTGTTGGAGTTGTTATCGGTGTTGGAGTTGTTATCGGTGTTGGAGTTGTTATCGGTGTTGGAGTTGTTATCGGTGTTGGAGTTGTCACGGGTGTTGGAGTTGTCACCGGTGTTGGAGTTGTCACGGGTGTTGGAGTTGTTATCGGTGTTGGAGTTGTCACCGGTGTTGGAGTTGTTATCGGTGTTGGAGTTGTTATCGGTGTTGGAGTTGTCACCGGTGTTGGAGTTGTTATCGGTGTTGGAGTTGTCACCGGTGTTGGAGTTGTTATCGGTGTTGGAGTTGTCACCGATGTTGGAGTTGTTATCGGTGTTGGAGTTGTCACGGGTGTTGTAGTTGTCACCGGTGTTGGAGTTGTCACGGGTGTTGTAGTTGTCACCGGTGTTGTAGTTGTCACGGGTGTTGTAGTTGTCACCGGTGTTGGAGTTGTCACCGGTGTTGGAGTTGGCTCTGGAGTACCCTCATCGATCAGCACTGTGAAGCTTTTGCTCAACTCATTCGCCACAACAAGATCCAGTTTGCCATCACCATTGAAGTCAGCCGCCGCGACTGAGGAGGGACGCGAGCCTACTGGAATGTCTGCCTGTTTCGTAAAGCTGCCAGAACCAGAGTTTAGCAGTACAGAGATGCTATTGCTGCCTGTATTTGCGATCGCGATATCAGCGAAACCATCGCCATTAAAGTCACCTGTGGCGATCGAGCTTGGAGAATTACCAACAGTAATATCTGGCTGTTTGGTGAAACTGCTACCCTGAGAATTCAACAAAACTGAAATGCTGTTGCTACCTGCATTCGCGATCGCCAAATCAGGGAAGCTGTCACCATTAAAATCGGCTGTGGCGATCGCCTGGGGAGAATTTCCAACAACTATATCTGGCAGTTTTGTCAAGTTGCCACCACCAGCATTGAGCAGCAATGTAACATTATTGCTGCCTTGGTTCGCTACCGCCAAGTCGATTTTCCCATCAGCATTAAAGTCGATCGCCGTCATCGCCAGAGGATTGCTGCCAACAGGAATGGCTGGCTGCAAAATAAAGCTCAAACCACGGTTTAGCATCACAGCCACCACATTCCCTGTCCCATTGACGACAGCGAAATCTAGTTTATTATCTCCATCGAAATCAGCCGCGATCGCCGCGTCTGGAAAAGGCAGATTACCAAAGCTAAAGGCAGGAAATTTAATGTATCCAGATTTAGTATTTAACAGAAATGATATGCTACTGTCTCCGCTATTAGCTACCAAGAGTTCTGGTCGGTTGTCTCCACTAACAAAATCTGCAGCTAAAACGATAGTGGGGGCGCTTCCTACGGATTCGTTAGATTTTAAAGCAAAGTTTCCGGAGCCAGAATTAGCAAACAATGAGATGCTATTGCTGCCTAAATTCGGTACAACTAAGTCTGGTTTGCCATCTCGATCGAAGTCTGTCACCGTCACTGACAGTGGGTTCGTATTTAGCGATACATCTTTACGGGAGAAGTTCAAATTGCGACCTCTCTAATTTTTATTTATGTATAAATTTTGATGAATATTTTATATATTACAGGAATTTTGAACTAAGTCAATCTATTTTTAATTTTTGATTTTTAATTTGGGATTTTCCCCGCCCTGAGCCTGTCCCAGGCTGTGTTAGCATAAATAGGACTAAGGTCAACTGACCCAATTAGTAGGGTGTCGCGGAATCAGAGACCCTGAATAATCGCCCTAGAACTTCGTCGCCCGGCACCCTACAAGTTGATTTGAGTGTGACACTCACGTAATTCACCATCAAATTAGCGATCGACTTAAGGGATTTAATCTTATGACTGTAGCTAAGGAACATATTACTGATAGCAATAGCAATAGCGGTTTATCAAATTTCCGCGTCACTATCGAACGTTTGATCGAAATTTTAGATTTAGAATAAGAGGATGACTACGGAATTTTAAGACCGACTGAATATGCTTTCAGGACAGCGATGAAGTTAGTTTTTGAGGCATACGATAGCATGGGAAACAGTTTCCCAAAAGCCTCAAACAATACTTCCAAATAAGAAAGGTAGTATTTGGCTTGCTTGGGAAAATACAAATTCCGATCGGGCAGTACGCTTGATCTGCCCAATTAATGCCGATGAAAAATCTTACATTTATCATGTGACTGGGGAATATGGCTCAAAAGATATTACTTCAGCGGCAATATTAGTCCAGCGGCTAAAGTGGTTTAATGAAGCATGAACGATAAATGTTTTCGGAGTGCATCAGATGGCACTTCCTTCATTTGATCGTACAATAAATTTTGACTTAATATTTCTTTGGCGATCGCCTCCACCACCGGTACACAAACCGAATTCCCAATTTGCTTGTAACTTTCCCCCGCACTTGGATAACTCTTAAAATCTTCCGGAAAACCCATAAGACGATAACATTCCTTCAGCGTCAACTTTCTCACCATATCTTGCTCAGGAATGTAGATAAAAAACCTGCCCGATGTTTCTTGCGAAGGAATTGTCGGATGCACTCCATCTACCGAATAAATTCGATTAGGCTGTCTGTGAACTCTCGATAAATGTTCTGTATTCGGCCTCACGCCAGTTTTCCAAGTACCTTTATTTCTGTAACCTACAAACAAAAGTCCCGAATCTTGCTTTCTCGGAGACTCAATTAAAGTATACTCGGATTTGTCCAATATTTCAAAATCCCCTGTCTCGTCTAGAAATTCCCTAAGTTGGGGAGGAAACTTGCTTTTAAGTCCAGAAAAATTGAATTCTTTACCTTGAGTTGCAATAATAAATATTCTTTCACGATGTTGCGGAATTCCAAAGTCTTTAGCATTCAGCATTTTGTAATTCACGCTGTATCCCAAATCTTCAAGACTGGCAATAATTATTTTTAAGGTATTTCCCTTGTCGTGATGGATTAAGTGCTTAACATTTTCGAGAACGATAACTTTAGGCTGCTTGATTTTTATAATTTTACAAATCTCGAAAAATAGCGTGCCTCTAGTATCTTCAAAACCGAGCTTTTTGCCGCAAATGCTAAAAGGTTGGCACGGAAACCCGGCGACTAAAATATCAAAGTCTGCTAAATCGGCGGGATTGATGTTACTGATGTCGGCAAAAGGAACCTCACCGAAATTTTCTGTGTAAACTTGTCGGCATTTGCTGTTTATCTCGCAGGAAAAAACGCATTCAAAGCCAATTTTTTCAAACCCTTGTCTGAAACCTCCTATTCCTGAAAACAAATCTATAAATTTCATCTATAATTTAATACTAAATCTTACTAAAGCCAATCCTAACATATTTTGTTTCTCTCTCTTCTTTCACTCTGCGTTCTCTGCGCTCTCTGCGGTTCAGAATACTAATTTAAACAAAAACCCCGCGCCGGACAGGGCATTGCCGTGTCTACAGATATCGCCGAGAATGTCGATCGCCCAAAAACTCCCAAACTTGTCCCGCCGCCGACTAAACTAGAAATAGCAAAACAAAATACAGCCATTATCTACTTCCTTTCACCAACCATGAGTCAAACCTTGGAAAATCTGACCGCAATCGATGACAAGCTATCCAAACGCCACATCGACCTCGATCCGGGCGGCTACTTCATCATTTATCTCGATCGCGAAACCAGCTTAATCTGTGCCAAACATTTCACCAACATCATCGACGATCGAGGCCTCGCCATCGATCCCGAAACTGGTAAACCCATCCCCGCCCGTGGCAAAGTAGAACGCACTGAGGTCACACTTTTTACCGGCAGAACCGCCAAAGAACTTTGTGTCAAAATTCTAGAAGAAACCCGCCCCAGCCCGGTGACAATGTTAGATCACGCGGCTTATCTGGGACGGGAATTTGTACGGGCAGAAATTGCTTTGTTGAGCGATCGAGAATACGTTCAAGATTAGTGCAGCCCTGCCAGAATTTCTGGACAAAATGGCAACTTATCGGACTTAGCAGCACCGATTACGAAAAACCTTGATACCAGAAATAAGTCACCATCGGAATCACTGTCGCCAATACCAACAGCACAACCACAACAACTGTGGCATTGCCTTGGTCTGTTTCTTCAGCTTTTTTAAACGTGCCTTCAACTTGAATGTTGTCAACAACTTCAGGAGCACCCGGATCGGGTTCGCCCGACAAAACAGTTGCAATGCGCGTACTTGCAGCCGCAAATGCCTCGTTGTATTTATTGGCTTCCCGCAGCGGCACTTGCACGGTTTCCCCAGCCACACTCTGGGCAATTTCATCGGTTAGCAGGGATTTCACCCCTTCCCCCGTCCGAATTGCCGCACTGTTGGTAACAGTGTCGAGAACGAGTAAAATTTGATTAGTCTGGTCCTCTTTTGCGGGAAACCACTGTTCAAACAGTTGGTCGGTGAAAGTGGCTGTCGTTTCGCCGTAGTCTAAGCGGTGGATGGTGACAAATCGGACTTGTTTCCCTGTTTTGTTTTCCAGGTTGTCGAGCACGCTGCTGATATTGCTTTCGCTGCTGCGGCTGAGCACGTCGCCTTTGTCGAACACCCAAGTTCGATCGCCCGCCGACAACACCGGTATTTCGTAAACGCCAGTCGCCAATGCCGGCAATACCGCCATCTGGGATGCGATTAGGACGATCGCGATCGCCGCGGCTAAAGGTTGGAGATATTTTCTCCAGTTAAATAATTGCTTCAGGAGTCTGGTCATGAGGTTAACCGTAAAACTGACTTTTTTCCAAAAATACTATAGAAACCCCCGTAAAATTCATTTTATGCAGGGCAATATTTACAATTAGCTCGCCAGTGGAACTCCCCGCCCGATTATTTTAGGATTCTAACTATGGAACCAGCAGACACTTATAAAGGTTGGATTATTCAATCCCAGAAAGTCTTCTACGTCGAGGTTTGGGATAGCCGCGGCAACCGCCACGTCGCCGTCCAAAATGCCAAGACAGAGGAGGAAGCTTTGGAATTGGCCAAAAAGTGGATAGACAAATATGAGTCAAAACCCGGAAGAATGCCGATCGACGTACCCCATCCTTTCGGAGACATGATCGATATGCCATTTTAACTCAGTAGTCAGTAGTCAGTAGTCAGTAGTCAGTAGTCAGTAGTCAGTAGTCAGTAGTCAGTAGTCATTAGTCAGTAGTCAGTAGTCAGTAGTCAGTAGTCAGTAGTCAGTAGTCAGTAGTCAGTAGTCAGTAGTCAGTAGTTGGTTGCTACAAATTACCAATTGCCAATAACCAATACAAATTACTCCTTACCCATTACCAATAGTCATTAGTTATTGGTTATTGGTTAGTTACTACCAATTCCCAATTCCCAATTACCAATGACTACTGGCGAAAGCAAGCCGTCTGCTAAGAAATTCCTCGCAATTTCCGCGTATTTTCCACTAAACTCCGAGCAAATTCGTCGAACCTTTCAGACAGTTTTTCATCCAACAATGTACCATCAGGACTAAAAACTTTCCAAGCTTGTCCGATCGCAATTTGTTCGGGAATTACCCAAGCGTGCACCCATCTCAAAATGGTTCGCAAATCGTTGAGTGCGTTGCTGTTAACTTGCCCTCCCAAAACGCTAATCGCACCCGCAACTTTCCCGTCCAAATGCTCAAAACTCATCAAATCCAGGGCATTCTTGAGAGCACCGCTGACGCTACCGTGATACTCCGGCGTTGCCAAAATCAAGCCGTCGGCTTCCTTAACCGCATTTCGCAGCTTTTCCACATCCGGGTAATCGAGATAATCATTCTCACCGTCGCAGAAGGGCAGATTGAGCGATCGCAAATCGAATATTTCAACTTCCGCGCCCAGGGCCTCGGCCCGTTCTGCTGCCACCTTCAACGCTAACTGGCTGTAGGAGCCAGCCCGCAAACTTCCACCAATGCCGACAATTTTTACCATAAAGCTTAAAAACAATAACTGCTTGACTAAAGCGTACTCATTACGAGTATGATTAACATAGCAAGTTCGATCGGCAACTGTCAATCGATTTTAGATTTTAGATTTTAGATTTTAGATTTACCGACGGAGCCGAGAAACCGGGTTTTTTGAGCAAAATCAATCGATTTTAGATTTTAGATTTACGGACGGAACCCAGAAACCTGGTTTTTTGAGCAAAATCCATCGATTTGAGATTTGAGATTTACCGACGGAGCCAAGAAACCGGGTTTTTTGAGCAAAATCCTTGGTTATAGCCCGCAGATTACGTAAAAAACCCGGTTTCTTGAGGATGCGTGGGTAAGTTCAGTGAAGGGGGCCAAGAAACCGGGTTTTTTGAGCAAAATCCTTGGTTATAGCCCGCAGATTACGTAAAAAACCCGGTTTCTTGAGGAAGCCGTGGATTCAAAACCCCCCCTCTTGAGGGGCATCTTAAGATGCCCGCGAGAGATAAACCCATTCAACACCCGCCATCTTGTTAAAATAAATGAACGTAGCAAACCACAAGCGGTCAATCTTGGCAGTCTTCAACCTTGGGCAAAGCAATATGAAAAATTCTTGGAAACACGCATGGCTGGGGCATCTAGCTGTAAACAAAGACAAGTCGAGCCAGAATCCTAAAAAATCAATTCCAGGACGGAATCTTTGGCGCATCCTGGGCAGTTTGGTGATTTCTCAAGGAATATTGCTCTCGACCCCGGTGTTTGCCGACAGCGCGCCAAACACCATGAGTTACAGCCAACTGATCGACAACATAGAAAAAGGGCAAGTCAGTAAAATCGAAGTAGACGAAACTCAAAAAACTGCCAAGGTTAAGCTGAAAAATCAAAAAAGCGATCAGGCCCAATCAGTTACTCTCTTCGACTACAACAACCGAGAACTGTACTCGCAAATCCGCGCCAAAAAAATTGACTTTGAAGTTAAACAAACAGCCGACAACGCCGCCGCAGTCAGTTTAGTAGTAAACTTGCTAGTGATTTTTGCAGTGTTGGCAGTGCTGATGGCCATCCTGCGCCGATCGACCCAATCTCAAGGAAATGCCATGAACTTCGGCAAATCCAGAGCCCGTTTCCAAATGGAAGCCAAAACCGGCGTGATGTTCGACGACGTAGCAGGCATCGAAGAAGCTAAAGAAGAACTGCAAGAAGTCGTAACCTTCCTCAAAAAACCCGAACGCTTCAACGCCATCGGCGCCAAAATTCCCAGAGGAGTTCTGTTAATCGGGCCTCCAGGAACTGGCAAAACAATGCTGGCAAAAGCCATCGCAGGCGAAGCAGCCGTCCCCTTCTTCAGCATCTCCGGTTCCGAATTTGTCGAAATGTTTGTCGGAGTTGGCGCCTCCCGCGTCCGCGACTTGTTCAAGAAAGCTAAAGAAAATTCGCCCTGCATCGTCTTCATCGACGAAATAGACGCCGTAGGAAGACAGCGCGGCGCGGGTATCGGCGGCGGCAACGACGAACGCGAACAAACTCTCAACCAGTTGCTGACAGAAATGGACGGCTTTGAGGGTAACAGCGGCGTGATTGTGATTGCAGCTACTAACCGGCCCGACGTGCTCGATACCGCCCTGCTGCGGCCCGGCAGGTTCGATCGACAAGTAACGGTAGATTTACCCAGTTACAAAGGGCGTTTGGGGATTTTGCAAGTTCACGCGCGCAACAAAAAACTCGACCCAGAAGTTGCCCTAGAGACGATCGCCCGCCGCACTCCCGGCTTTTCCGGCGCCGACTTGGCAAACTTGCTCAACGAAGCAGCTATTCTCACTGCGAGGCGTCGCAAAGACACGATTAGTAACTTAGAAGTTCACGACGCGATCGACCGGATCACGATCGGGCTTACCCTCAACCCGCTGCTGGACAGCAAGAAAAAGTGGATGGTAGCATACCACGAAATCGGACACGCCCTAGTCGGGACGATGCTCAAAAATACTGATCCAATAGATAAAGTGACGATTATCCCCCGTTCCGGCGGCATCGCAGGCTTTGTTAGCTATGTGTACGACGACGAAATGATCGACAGCGAAGGTTTGATGAGTCGGGCTTGGCTGTTAAGCCGGATTACAGTAGCTTTGGGGGGAAGGGCGGCGGAGGCTGAAATTTACGGCGCTGCCGAAGTAACTCTCGGTGCCAGCGAGGATATCAAACAAGTCACCAGCCTCGCTAGGAAGATGGTAACGCTTTATGGAATGTCGGATTTGGGGCCTGTGGCTTTTGAAAGTCAGAACAATGAGGTGTTTTTGGGGCAGAACTGGAATTCCCGAAGTGAGTATTCCGAAGACATGGCAATCAAGATCGATCGCCAAGTCCGGGAAATTGCCTTTGAGTGCTACGAAGAAGCTCGCCGAATTATCCGCGAAAACCGCGCTTTGGTAGACAAACTTGTCGAAGCGCTGTTGGATGAAGAAACGATCGACGGCGACGAATTCCGCCAAATTGTAGCTCGGTACACCGAGTTGACAAAAAAAGAGTTAGCCCCAACGTAAAGAGTCAGTTGGCAGTTGGCAGTTGGCAGTTGGCAGTTGGCAGTTGGCAGTTGGCAGTTGGCAGTTGGCAGTGGTCAGTGGTCATTAGTTATATCATGTCCGCCTAATCACTTACGATATGTCCGCAGGGAGTTAAACGAAGCAATCGCAATGTTTCTGCGATTGCTTCTCTACGGTCGCAATGACGTTTAACCGGACAATTTATTATTGGTAAGAACTGTCAACTGACAACTGTCAACTGTCAACTGACAACTGACAAATTAAGATTGTTGGGAGTACATTTCCCGGAGTACCAAAGCCGGGTCTACCCAGCGGCCGCCGTACTTCAATCCCCAGTGCAAGTGAGGCCCACTCGTGCGGCCGGTCATCCCAACTCTGGCAATTCTCGCACCCGCAGGCACTGTTTGACCTTGCCAAATTTGCAAAGTACCTTCGCGATCGGTATAATAACGCCCGCCGTTAGCCGTTAGCACTCGGCCTCTAAGGTGACAGTAGATGTGTTCCCAATTTCCCGATCGCACCACCATACCAGTGCCGCATCGGCCATCTTCCCAAACTTCCACAACTTGCCCGCCCCACCAATTGCGGATATAGCTGCCTTCCGGGGCGGCCAAGTCCAAACCGTAATGAAAATCCCCGCCACGGGGGCCGAAGGGGGAAGTGTATGTTTCAAAGTTTTCGACTGGAAAAGAAGCTTCTTGCCACAAATTACCCGTCGCTACTCTGCTTGGTAAGCCTGACTGAGCTTTGACCACCTGCTGCAAATAAGGGCTAATCAACACAATGCCGATCGAAAGTGCCAGCAGCAGCATCTGTCTGAGACGAAAAAAGCGTTTTGCCGTCAGCGGGCCTCTAGAGTCTTGCAGGATTTTTTTCACGGCTCAAAGTTAAATGTGTGTAGGAGTTTGCGTTGTCTGTTAGGCTCACATCTTGCACCCTTGTCAATAAAGCTTTCAGGGGCGGGCTTTCTTGCCCACCCCACCAAAAAAATCATCCTTTGTGGAACGGGCCGGAAAGCCCGTTTCTCAGAAGGGTGCAAGATGTAAATTATGCCAATTCGCTGCAAGATTGGCTTTGAGCTCTACCCGCGATCGCGAATCAGTTTATCAACAACGTGTATCTTACTCCATCCAAAACCCGTGTCAAGGCTTCCGGGTAAATAGCCAGGGGTGATAAAAAAAATTCGCCGAGGAATTCGTGCTGCGGTTGAATTCGATCGAGCTTTTGCTTGACACTATAGTTAAGTTCGGGGATTTTGGATGACATCCAAAATCTCAAATTCATCACAAACATTCAAGCAATGCTTACTGAAATTTTTCCCTTTAGTTTTGCCATAGATGCAACGGCGATCGCCGGTGCGTCCTTGTGGTCTTTGGCCCTATACTGGGGCCTGTCGCCCCTCACAGAATGGGTAATCCTGCAACTCAACCGCTGGATGAATTTTGCCGAGAGATCCCTCTACACCTCGGAAGCCGAGTTTGAAAGAACCCGTCAAGCCAGAGAAGCCCAAAATGCCTTTTACGCTTCGCTGTTGAGCATTCTGCCCTTTTTGATTGTGGGCGGATTGTGCAATTGGGGCGTCGAATTGTCTCTGGGCACTGGTTGGGCGGTATCTATGGGTACGATCGCCTGTATTGGTGGTGGCGTGTACGAGCTCGGCCGCCGAGACGGCGAGGAGTCTTAGGGGATTTTGGATTTTGGATTTTGGATTTTGGATTGCTCAAGATATTCGGAGATTTACCATTCTCTAAAATTGATCGTAATCCCAAATCCAAAACTCCAAGTCTCAAATAACTTTGACCTTATAATGTTAATGGATTTGTGACAGATATTTTTTTTTATGAACCGCAGAGGGCGCAGAGGACACAGAGAAAGAGCAGAAAAGAGAAAGGAATAGAAGAGAATAGATGGTGTTCATATTTCTTCTAAGGCTTGCTATACAGGTAATCAAACAGAATTAGCCATGTATTTTAACCGTAATTTGACTCAGGATGTTTGCCTAAAAGCCGCAGTTGGCGTTCAGTAGCGGTAGCGATTATTTCGGGGTTAAACTGCCACGGCCAAGGCGAAAATTTCTGCGCGATGTTGCGGTGGGAATAATGGACTTGCAGTAAGTAGCGAGTTCCATCTGTTGTCGTATTTTTGCCGCCGGAGTGCCAAATTTCACTGCGGAAAAATAACACATCTCCTGCTTTGCACACAACTGGTTCTGGGGAGTGTCCGTTCCAAGTTTCTTCCCCGCGATCTGGTTTTCGACCAGATTTGTGACTACCAGGAATAATGTAGGTAGGACAGAGGTCTTCTGCGATGTCGCTGAGATAGAAATGGGCTGTACAAATCCATACTGGTAGTTGAAAAGTGCGTCCGGCAAACACGCTTTCGGGCAGGGGTACAAACACCTGATCGACGTGGACGCGCCAACCATCATAACCGGGCCCGCTTTTCCACGCAGTCATGCCGATAATATGGCAATCGCTGCCCATTAATGCTTCGGCTAATTCAATTATACCCGGTCGATCGACATAGGAAAGCCACAGGCGATCGCGATTAAAAACGCACTTAAAATGCTGGTTCAATTCACTCCAACTGCTACCATCGAGTCCGAACGGTTGCAGGCGATCGAGTGCTTCCTTGGTTTGCGCCACTTCCGACGGACTGAGTACACCGGGAATCAGCGCAAAACCATCTTCATGCACCGCTTCTACCGCCCCTGCTGTGTCGAAAAGATCACAAGTCTTTTGCCGATAGCTGAAAACTTCGCTTAACGTGCTTGCGTTCATAATTCAAATTAAAGTAAAATTATTAACTGTTATTAAATTATCACACTTCGGACAGTTTAAGGGCTGACGCGCATGGGCGAGAAACCGGGTTTCTACAAAATCTTTGCCATTAGTAACGACAAATCTACGAAGAAACCCGGTTTCTGAGGTTGCAAGTGCGACTGTAATTGTAATTAATGCGTATTTTTTTTAGGTATAATTCACACTTCTGATTTGGGAATAAATCCAATGAAAGACCAACAAGAACTAACATCATTAAATCAAGCCCGCGCTGCCTTCCAAAAAATCTGGGGATACGACGACTTTCGACCACCCCAAGGAGAAATCGTCGGTAGTTTATTAGCCGGAAAAGATACAATTATAATTATGCCGACAGGTGGCGGCAAATCAATCTGCTTTCAACTGCCAGCTTTGTTACAAACAGGCTTAACGTTGGTAGTTTCGCCGTTAGTCGCCTTGATGGAAAATCAAGTGCAAGAATTGCGATCTCGCAATCTTCCCGCTTCTCTCCTCCACAGTCAATTGCCAACAGCGCAGCGCCGACAAACTATGCAGTCGCTGCAACAAAACAAATTAAGATTGCTGTACCTGTCTCCCGAAACATTACTCAGCAAACCTGTTTGGGAAATTATCACTCAGCCACACATCCAAATCAACGGTTTAATATTAGATGAAGCTCACTGCTTAGTACAGTGGGGTGATACTTTTCGACCAGCTTACCGCCGTTTGGGAACAGTGCGATCGGCTTTGTTGAAAGCTAAACCAGCAAATAGTAAAATTGCGATCGCAGCTTTTACCGCTACCGCCAACCCGGAAGCACAGCAGATAATCAAAAATGTCTTGCAACTGCAAAAACCCGAAGCATTTTTGCTAAATCCCTACCGTTCTAACCTGCACCTGCAAGTGCAAACAGTCTGGACGCCGAGAGGACGCAAGCAGCAGTTATTAAATTTTATTAAAGCTCGACCAAAACAAGCTGGTTTAGTCTATGTCCGCACTAGGAAAGATAGCGAAAACTTGGCGAATTTGTTGGAAGCAGCAGGTTATGAAACAGCAGCATATCATGCAGGTTTAAGTCCCGAATCACGGCGAAAAATAGAAAACGCTTGGCTGAACAATGAGCTAAAATTCGTAACTTGTACCTCAGCATTCGGGATGGGAATTAACAAGCCCGATGTCCGGTGGGTTGTTCATTATCAAGCACCTTTGCTATTATCGGAATACATTCAGGAAATTGGTAGAGGCGGACGCGACGGCAAATCGGCGATCGCCCTGACATTGATTAGCGAACCGACGGGTTTGCTTTATCCCGAAGATAAACAAAGAAAGGAATTTTTTCAAGATAAATTGCGATCGCAATACCGAGAAGCTCAGCAATTAGCCAAAAAACTACCAGTTAAAGGTGATATAGAAGCAGTTTCCCGCGAATTTCCCGAAAGCACGATCGCCCTTTCGATTCTCCACAGCAGCGGACAATTAACATGGCAAGATCCTTTTAATTATGCGATCGACAAATCCGCACAGCAAAAAGCGGAAAAATCAAATTTTACCGCCGCTGAGGAAATGGTAAAATATTTGAAACATCGGCAGTGCAGGTGGCAATTTTTGCTGCAAGCTTTTGGGTTTGCAAATGAGGCGAAATCTATGCAGTGCGGCCACTGCGATAATTGTCGGTGAAACCAGTTCGTGGGGGCGGGTTTACGAGATTATAGGTTTTAGGCAATTATTATGGGTGAAACCCGCCCCTACAGGATATGTAGTGCATACAAATCGATCGATTTTAAATTAGCGATTACCGATTACCAAAGAAAGTAAATGATAGAAACAGACACTGCGGCACATATTTACACAGTAGAAAATACAGAGGAATTCGATCGCAGTAATGTCAATCAGCGATTAGATATTTGGCTGTCAAACCAGATACCGGACTTATCCCGATCGCGAATCCAAAGCCTCATATCACAAGGTAACGTCAAAGTCAACGACGAAACCTGCACCTCGAAAAAAATATCAGTAAAAACGGGCGATCGCATCCACCTCACATTACCTGAAGCCCAGCCCACAAAGTTGCAGCCCGAAGCAATTCCCCTCGACATCCTCTACGAAGACGACAGCCTAATTATCATCAACAAACCAGCCGGATTAGTCGTCCACCCAGCAGCCGGACACCAAGACGGTACCTTAGTCAACGCCCTCTTAGCCCACTGTCCCCTAGCAGAAATCGGCGGAGTTCAGCGGCCGGGAATCGTACACAGATTAGACAAAGATACAACAGGTGCGATCGCGATCGCCAAAACCGACATCGCGCACCAACACCTGCAAGCCCAACTCAAAACCAAAACGGCCCGCCGCGAGTATTTAGGCATAGTTTACGGGGCTCCCAACACCGAAACAGGCACAATAGACCTACCCATCGGGCGGCATCCCACAGACCGCAAAAAAATGGCGGTAGTACCAGTAGAAAAAGGCGGTCGCCCTGCAGTTACTCACTGGACAATCAAAGAAAGAATTGGCAACTATTGCTTAATGCACTATCAATTAGAAACCGGCCGCACCCATCAAATTCGCGTGCATACAGCGGAAATAAAACATCCCATTGTCGGCGACCCGATGTACAGTTCCAACCGTTCCATCGGCGTCAATTTAACCGGACAAGCCCTCCACGCATGGCGGCTGACTTTGCAGCATCCCGTAACAGGAGAATTAATAGAGGCGATCGCCCCTTTGCCCGATCAATTCAACACTTTGTTGAAAATATTGCGGTTGCGGGCTAATATTTGATATTTTGGGCAGTTAACACTGGTAATTTCTATGTCTAAATTTGAGGAACTTTGCAAAGCTTACGCCGCATCCCGGCAAGCATACCGCAAATCCTGCGAAGCTTGTCAGGATTTTAGTGAAATTTTTATCAAGCAAATGAGCGATTATTTGGAATGCCCGATTCAAAACCAAAATCATAAATTTGATGACAATGGCATACTGTATTTTGATGGTGCGATCAATGTTTGCGAAAATCCCGAAAATCCCGAAAATGGCGATCGCGAAACAGTCGAAATATCTTTGAGTGTTAACAAAGTTATTGACAATTTCATTCTCACGGTTTATCCTTGGGGTCACGAATTCAAGATTCTCATTGATGAACCCAGACACTTTGAAGAAGCTTTTGAATACATTTTTGATCGACTCCAATCAGCTTATACTGGCGTAAGCCTCTTACCGTCAGAACCTGATCCTGTACCTTTTTAATGACTAAACTCCTTACTATAAACCTTTTTTCCCCTTCCTTTTTTTTCATTAAACTTCTTGCCTAAATCTTTGATGTAAGAGGGAAACCGCAGATGAACGCAGATGAACGCAAATAGTTCAGGGGGTGACAACCCCGTCTTGACCCATAGCTAACAAAGGTTAGACCGATTTATGGTAAAAAAAGATGGGGTCAATTTTATAAGTAACCCTATCTATATGCAATCCTAAATCATTTGCATAATTATTGTAGGGGCAATCCCCCCGTGGTTGCCCGATAGATAGGGGGTAGGCACGGGGAGTAGGGGTAGCACTACCCCTACAAATGTATCTGAATCATTTAGGATTGCTATATATGCAATGTCACCTCCATTTTACCAAAATTGTTTCCCAAGACAACTAAAAAAATGGGTATTCAAAAATATGTGGGGCGCATCAAAGAAGAACCGCGAACTATACGCCGACATAGTATTTTTTGGATGGGATTGTATGGTCATTCTTGGGTAATAGAAATAGAATGTTGTGAAAAAATGATTGAGTAATTAATGGCAATAAGACGGAACAAGCTACCATTTTTTCAGAGGGCTTGAGGGCTATGTCCCTGATGAGACGGACGTTTTGAGGGCGTTGTCACCCCGTGAAGAAAAACCCTTTACTTACATCAAATCTGGCGGCTACTTTCCTAATTGATGTATCACCTTGTTCATAACTTTTAACAAAGCCAAAGCCGTCGCTTGACTGGTGGACTCCCAAATCCAAATAGTCAGCGCAAACGCGGAAATAGCGCTGCCAATCATCGAAGCAGCTTGTCCGAGCCAGAGTTGAATAAATTTTTGCATGAAATAGGCGATTAATAGGATTTAAAATTCCGAGGATAGGGGTTTTTAGGCAGGATAATGACCGAAAGCATCCAGGATACCCGCCACGTGATTCATTCCGAAAGCAGACTCAGGATCCAGAAATAAAAAACCTGTATCCGATGAAACTTGCCCCCCGAATTTATCTCGCGCAAGTCAATGCTTCAATTCTTTAATCTAAAATCTAAAATCTAAAATCTAAAATCGATTGACACCCGCATAAAATCCCACGCCGCTCTCATTAAAACCAAGGCCATTGCTGGCTAAGTGGAGATAATTCTTCATATTGCTGTCTCGCCTCCTTGCGGTAAAATTTCGCCAAATGCCGCTGCCGCCACATCAGGACACCCGTAACAAACAGTACAAACGCTGCTAATCCTGCGATCGCGTGTACCAACCGCAAGTAAATTCCGCCATAGCTGCCAATATGTAGCGGATAAAGTGAGTTGAGAATTCGATTTGCTACAGAAGCTGAATTTACACTGTCAGCCTGCAATATTTCGCCACTGTATTGGTCTATATAAATGGTGCTAACCCCGTTTGGGTGCGGCTCGTTGGGAAATTTTTTACGTACTTTAAAAATTGCTTCAGGCGTCAAAGGCAGAGAAATAAAAGTGGTTGTAGCTTCCGGCCAAACGGTATTAACTTGGTGTAATATTTCATCAATATTTTGCCTCGAACTGCTAGAGTGGAGATGAGAAGTCAAGGCTGGGTGTGGCTTTTCATTCGTTAGCCAATACAGAGTCGATTCAACGGGCGCGTAAAAAATTATCGCTGTCCCTGTAGCGGAGATGAGTATGAGAAAAGCGACCGAGACAATGCCAGAAACGTTATGTAAATCAAATACAGTCCGCTGCCAGTGAGCTTTCCAATTAATAGAAAATCCGCGACCCAAATTGCGCCAACCAGTCCACAATACCAAGCCAGTAAAAGTTAGTCCTAGCATTACTAGACCGCAAATGCCTACAACAAGATGACCGAATTCTCCTGCCGCTAATTCCGCGTGTAACGTAAAAATAAAACCTGTAAAAGTTTCTTTCTTAAGGCGCGCGCCCTTAATTTCTCCGCTGTAAGGATTGACATAAACGTTAACTATTTCCTCACTCTTTGACAGCATCGAAACTTGGCAAACTTCCTTCGCTGATCGCGGCAGCAAGATACTAAGAGCTTGATTTTGCGGATAAGCTTTTTCGACAATTTGCAGGACATTTTCCAGCGGTATCCGTTCGACTTGAGGAATTACTTGCAGGAGTTGGGGATTGAAGAACCGCTCGATTTCGGGACTAAAAACCAGTAAGCTGCCGGTTAAAGCAATTGCTGCTAGAAATATTCCTACTACCAACCCCAAATACAAGTGGAGTTTGAATGCGAGTTTGCGGAACTTCATCTCGAAATTTTCCTCGAAGCCGTTAACTGTTCTCATTAAGGTAAAACCGATAGTCCGACAGGGAATTCATTCCCTGTCTCAAAGCTAAAGTCCTCGCTATGAGGACTGAGAAAAACACTTTTCGACTCATTAGTCCTCTTGAGAGGACTTTAGCTATTAGACAGGGGTTTCAACCCCTGGCGGACTAGCGGGTGGGCGCGAGGACTGGCAGACTAATATCAAATCCGTTAGCATCGGAATAGTAAATTCGAGTTCACTGTTGACGGTTGGCTGTTGACAGTGAACAGTCAACCGTCAACAGTCAACATCATTCCGGTGTAACCGGAAATGATATAACAGCTTAAATTGACACCAATGGGTTCTTGGAGTGTCCCTACGGGGATATTGAATCTACCTCATAAACCTGCAATCTGCTGTAATTACCAGTTAAGGCGGTAATTAACACTGAGAGTCAAACCTCTCCCTGCATAATTAGAGCTGTCCAATCCAAATCCAGCGGAGTATTGCGACAGCACAGGAAAATATTGATTATTCAATAAATTCTCGACTTTGAGTTGTAGCAGCCCTTTTCCCAGTTGAATTGTGCTGATGTAATCCACTGTGAGATAGCTGCTAATCGGGCCGCCATCCGAGCCGTCTTTGAAGGCTTGATCGCGATTTCCAGAATATAATAACTGTAACCGATTGTTCCATCCCGGCAAAGTTTCGTTTTGGAGATAAGCTGTTAGTTTGAGCGGTGGAATTCGGCTGCTATCGATGGCGATGTAACGGTTGTCCTCCTCATATTCGCCTTGAATATAAGTAGCAGTCCCGCCGATCGACCATGTTCGTCCAGGTTGCCAATCCACAGTCCCTTCTAAGCCGTAAATGCGTTCTGGGGCACGGATTAGTTCCAGGCGGCCTGTGTTGCCAACGGGTTGAAAACTGACTCCTAGATCGGAGGTATTGTAAAAAGCGGCAAGCGACATTTGCACGGATTGCCACCCTCCTCGAATGCCAATTTCGTAGTTGTTGACTTTTTGCGGTTGAGTTACTTCTAACGAAGATTCAATTCCAACAAAATTGTCGGGGGGTTGGCGGAGAATGCGGGCGAAATCTGGAACTGAGAAACCTTGAGAAAAGTTGCCAAATATGTTGAAGTTGTCAGTAATTTTATAGACAGCCCCTGTATTAAATAGGGTGGCGTTAAAATTGCGATCGCCTCCTTCGATCTGGCGATCGTTAAAAGTGGTATAATCATTGACGTTTAACCCTACGCGTTCGTGACGTATCCCGCCACTTAAAATGACAATATCGTCAATATTCCATTCCAATTGACCGAAAAAGCCAAGGCTGTCGTAAGTGTAAGGAGGGACGAAAGGACGCTCGGAAATTTTCCGGTAAACCCGGCCACCACTTGCGTCGAATCTCTCCGGATCGTACAAGTCGAAACGCTGTTTGCTATCTTCAGTAATATAGTCAGAACCCCAAGTTAATCGAAGATTTTCGGCGCGGGATAAAGGAGTGCTAATCGCCAGTCTACCTCCTATCTGTTCGCTCTCGGCTCGCGAACGAGTAACACCGACAAACGGCCCAAAGAAGTCGGACGTGCGGTAATCTGAAGGAACACCTACATTGGAATTCGTTCGATAGTAGATTTGACTTTGAAGGGTGCTGCCAAAAAGGTTTTGGTTGGTGTAACTTAGGTTGATCTGTGTACTTTTATTTCCCGGTGTTTCCCCGTCAATATCCAAATCTCCGGTTCGGATGGCGCGGGCTTTTTGCCGTCCTTCCTGGTCGTCAACGCTAACGTCTGGGATCACATTAGGATCTTGGGTTTCGCGATAGTGATTGACCGTTAGTTGCAGCCGCTGGTTGGTGTCCAAATCTACCCCGACTTTGCCCATGACGTTGAAGAGCGTGCTGCTATCTCCGCCGATTTCAAACAAGGGAATGCGATCGCCTTTGGCATCGTAAAAAGCTCCACTTCTAGAGAGCGAGACAGTGCCGGTCATATCGAAATTGCCACTTCGGCCAGAAATCGTCTGCTGAGCGTTAAAGCCTAAAGCATCTCTTGTGTTTGTTAAAGGGCTACTGACGCCCACTTCAGTAACAGCAGTTAGCCTTTCCTCAGTTGGGCGACGAGTAATAATATTAATCACGCCACCTGTAGCCTGAGCGCCGTAGATTGCGGTAGACCCCCGCACTACTTCAACACGCTCGATCGCGCTGGGATCGATGTTTCTGAATTCTCTGCCAAAAGATTGAAGATTGGTCGTTTGTGGCACGCCGTCAATCAGAACGGAAACGTCGCGACCCCGCAAAGTTTGTCCATAAGTGGTCGTAGTTTGAGTGGGCGGCGCAAAACCGGGAACCTGATTTGCCAGAGCTTCCCCGACATTTCTCGATGGCCCTGTGTCCCGCTGAATTTCTTCTGAGTCTACCACCGTTATAGAGCGTGGCACGTTCGTCACTCTTTGTGAGGTTCGTGTTGCAGTGACGACGATTTCAATCGGGGATCTCCCCACCTGTGGCGTGCCAGGTGGCTGCGCTGTCGGCGGCAAGGGTTCTCCGGGTGTCCCAGGTGGCTGCGCTGTCGGCGGCAAGGGTTCTCCGGGTGTCCCAGGTGGCTGCGCTGTCGGCGGCAAGGGTTCTCCGGGCGTCCCAGGTGGCTGCGCTGTAGGCGGTAAGGGTTCTCCTGGTGTCCCAGGTGGCTGCGCTGTAGGCGGTAAGGGTTCTGCGGGTATCTCTACCGACTGCCCTGTCGGCGGCAAGGGTTCTCCGGGCGTACCTGGTGCCTGTGTTGTAGGAGCAGGTGCAGACGGGCGAGCAGTCATCTCCGAGGTGGGTTTTAAGCCCAGAATCAGACCTGCAGCGTTAGGAATCACCCGTGCCACTGGTTGACCCCTCTCGCCAACGACTTTGATTCGGATGCTGTTGTTATCTAAAGGAGTAACGGTGACAGAAGCAATTCCGGCAGCAGGCTTGTCTTGACGAAACTCATTTCCCCCCGGTAGTCGCAGTTGAGCGGTGATGACATCAACTTGTAAAGTTTCGCCAAAGCTGGCGCTGAAGACTTGCAGGGGTCTTCCATCTTCAGTGTCTAGGATGATTTCAATGCCTTCTGACGTGGGGTTGAGGCGAACGCCCGTCACCTGCGCGATGTTGGAAGCGCACGCGGGCCCAGCGACTAACGCCGACACGACTCCTGCCAGCCCAAGGCTATTTAATAATTTCTGCGATCTGTTCATTACTCTTGAATCAACAATTAATGGAACTTCGGATATGTGGTTTGCGTTGCTTGCACAACATGATTTGTGGCAGCGTTGCTGCTCTTCTGTGTCTCTTGAAACTGACCTGCCCAAGATCCGGCCCAGTTGTCGGGCGCAGTTCGATCCGATTCTCCCGTCGCTAGTGGCATTTGTCTGGGAATACAGGAGGCGCGTGAGGGCGAAAGCCTCATTCCGGTGGCGCTCTGGACGATCGACCACGGTTGGCACCGGACTCGGTTAAAGGAAGTAATCGCTGGGCGCTTAATGAGAAAGTGCCTTAATTAGATAACAGAGCACTTGCATCTGTCAAGAGTTAACTAATGAAAACTTTTTGCATTTTACGGATAGGGGGGTGTTACCCCTTACTCTAGTTACACACCACTTGCCTATTATGGTTTATGGTCAGGATCAGACAAACGATCGCCTAAAATGCTAGGGCAAAAGTTAGGAAAGATCATCATATAGGAAACGATAACAGTCAACAAATTGGCTGAAAAACTCTTGATAATTAATGTCATCTAGCCTAATATGCTTAAAGTCGATAGCCGTAAAGCCCCTGAAGCTGATATCGAAGCTGGCTGGGACTGAAATCGCCCCGGAGCCTGCAGCCGAACAGCCCGACAACAAAACGTGAAAACAAGCGCTCATACCCGGATTGAAGACTCAAACGCGCTGATGAGAGACTCGTAACGCCCGACAACTGTTCACAGAAAGTCTATGTGGAAAGAATTTGACCCAACTGGTTGGCGTACTGCAAACAAGATTTATTGGCGTTGCACAATTTGAGGATGATTCTTGTGGGGAGTAGGGGTTAGGCGTCCCGCCTGCTGTGAAAATACACGCCTTCGGGCTCATGGGCCCATCTCACAAAACAATCAAAATCATCCCGCAATTATGCAACGCCTTTTTAACTTCTTCCTTCTTCCTTCTTCCTTGTTCCTTCTGCTATAGTTTCTGGCGCGAACTCAGGTGAGCTTCAATTTCCGATCGCGATCGCCATACAGGGCGCAATTCCTTACGAGCAAAGAGCTGCCACCGATCGCCGGCGTGGGGCGAACCAGGTGGAGTGGCGTTGCCGTAACTGTTTAGCGCCATCGCTTTCACCGGAAGAGAGAACTCAATCGCAGCGACAAAAGAATCGCCCGCAACCGCTTGAAAGCGATCGTCTTTCCCTGGAGCGAACCATACTGAGCGAAATACACCCAAAGCACCGTCAGCTTCATTTGCAGCCAAATTCGCCTCCCCAGGCAATCGGAAGACTAAGGTTATTTTTGGAGCTGTCCCTGTTGCCAATTTCCCTCTACCTTCGTTCCATCTGCATATAGATAAGAACCTTGCCCGTGTTTTTGCCCGTTGAGGAATTCACCTTGATAGCGATCGCCATTGGCGTAAATGCAGGTACCTTTACCGTTGAACTGACCATCGCTAAATTCGCCTTCGCAGCGATCGCCATTCTTAAAAACGTAAACTCCTTTCCCGCTCATCTTACCCTTGACAAAAGTGCCTTTATAGCTATTTCCATTGGCGAACTCACGGACACCTTCACCACTAAATTCTCCATTGTCAAACGGCCCTTGATAACGTCCCCCTTCTTTAAAAGTAAACAACCCCTGACCTTGAGTGTTGCCCTTCACAAACTCTCCTTCATAGCGGTTGCCGTTCGGATATTCGCGAACCCCTTTACCGTGAAATTGCCCTTCACTAAATTGCCCCTCATAACGGCCTCCTTCAGCAAAGGTATAAATTCCCGGCCCGTGAGGCAAGTTATTCAGCAACTCTCCTTCGTAGCGGTTCTTATTAGCATATTGACAGACCCCTTTGCCGTTAACTTTTCCTTCTTTAATATCTCCTTCGCAACGAGTACCATTACTGAAGGTAAAAGCCCCTCGGCCGCTGGGAGAACCATTAGTAAAAGAGCCTTCGTAACGAATGCCGTTAGTTGAGGTAAAAGTGCCTGTACCGTCGAACTCACCGTTTTTAAAAGTACCTTCGTAGCGGTTGCCGTTAGCAAATTCGCGGACACCTTTACCGTTGAATTCACCCAAGGCAAATTCTCCTTGGTATCGACCTTCTTCTTTAAAGGTATAGATGCCTTGACCGTGAGGTTTGCCGTTGATAAATTGGCCTTCGTAGCGATCGCCGTTGGCATATTGACAGATGCCGGAACCGCTGAGTTTTCCCTCACTCAATTCTCCCTCGCAACGTCCGCCATCGGGTAAAGTAATTACTCCTGCCATTGCGCTGTGAGGGTTGGCAAACAACAAAGCCATTCCCAAGTTGGAACCAAGTAAGAGAGCGAGTCCAACTCGCGGAAGTTTACTTAATATTGCTGACGACATTCCCAAATTCATAATTCACAAAAAATTCAACTTTTAATTTTGCTATTCCTTGGACGGTGCTATAGAATTCCCAGCCAAATTGCTAGAGTTTCAAAAAAATCCCTACTTATCGAGCTGGAAGGTAATGGATGCTCTTTCTCCTTTAATGCCACTCTCTGATGAGGCAAGTTTCCATTTTTCTACTGCTTTAATCACTGCGCGATTCAAGTCGTTGTATTTGCTAGGAGTCGAAATCTTGATGTTGAATGGCTTACCGTTGGGGTCAATGTCAAACACGACTTCCACTTCGCCTTGCCGCCCTTCTTCTCTGGCTGCGCTCGGATATTCAGGTCTACCGCAGCTAATGCAAGTGTCGGGAAGCCGGCCGGAAGAGCCCGAAGGACTCCCCCCTCTTCCCGGATTTGTCGGTTTTGGCACTGGCCCGGAACCGCTGCCAAATGGCCCTGACGAACCTCCGCCGCCATTTCCACCTCCACCGGGTGATGAGTTCGACGCACTTCCGACCGGGCTTCCGCCTCCAGGGCCTCCACCTCCAGGGCTACCAGAGGTGGCGAGGTTTCCTAAACCTCCGCTCCCATTTCCAGAATTGCCACCGCCTCCTGGCCTGGTGGCCGTGACTGGCGAGCCAGCTGCAGGTGTTCGGGGCGATCGCCCCGAACCAGTCGCAAATGGATCTGACGAAGGTATGTTGCCATTTTCCCTGGCACCGGATGGTGAGTTCGGCGCACTTCCTCCGGGGCTACCAGAGGAGGAAGGGTTTGTGAGATCCCCGATCGCATTTCCAGAGTTACTACCGCCTCCTGGCCTAGTAGCTGTGACTGGTGAGCCAGCCGCGGGCGATCGCTGTAGGGGCCCGGAAGAAGGATTTAATGGCTCATCAGAAGGCTCCCCGCTACCCGCCGAAGCAGATGACGAGAGCGGGTTATTTTTTTCAGGGCTGTCGGAGGAGTTGGGATTTCCAGCATCTTTTGTAAAGTCTGTGGAACTTCCAGCACCCTTGGGGCGGGAGGCGGTAACGGGTGGTTCGCTTTTTGGAGGATCGGGCGAGGGGGTATCCGGTTCCTTGGCGATCGGGGTTTTAGGAGTTTCTGGGGAATTGAAATCCTGTTGAGGTGGGGGGGAAGGCTCGATGGGAGTTGGTGGCGAAGTTTCCGTTAAGGGCAGCTCTTTCTTAATCTCTGGTGGTGGCGTTACCGCTACGGGTGGCTCCTCTGGAATCGGCGGTGGCGTTACCGCTACCGGCTGCTCCTCTGGAATCGGCGGGGGCGTTGCCGCTACCGGCTGCTCCTTTGGAATCGGCGGTGGCGTTACCGCTACCGGAGGCTCATCTGGAATCGGCGGTGGCGTTGCCGCTACGGGTGGCTCCTCTGGAATCGGTGGTGGCGTTGCCGCTACCGGCTGCTCCTCTGGAATCGGCGGTGGCGTTACCGCTACCGGAGGCTCCTCTGCGGGAGTTGGCTCTGGTGGCGGTTCTGGTTTAAACGTCTCAGGCGGGGGAGATGCCTTTTCTGGAATAGTCGGCTCTGGCTCGGTTTCCTCTACTTTGGGCTCATCAAGCACAACAATTTCAATTGCATCCTCTGCAAATTCCGCAGGTTTGACCAACTTGAGGCTCAACGGCAGTGCGACACCGTGCAGTAAGGTTGAGGCTAACAGACTGATCGCCAGAACTTTTTTGAGAGCTTCTTCTTGTTGTTGTCTTTGCGTCGCCGAAACATTTGAAAAACTCATGCCTTATGAATCTCCTTGATGGATGGGTTGGCAACGTCCTCGCTGGCTCCCCGACATAACCCGAAACAAGCTACCAACTGCGGGTTGAGCTTGCTATCAATGATGAACTTACCCATCCTATAAGAAGACTGTCACCCTGTTCAAGACTCTTGCAATTAATTTTCATTATTAAACTGTAAGATAGCGACTAGACGCTATCAATCAGCATTTCCTTTGGGTGCACGTCGCTCTCGTGGGTGCTGTCAATGTTCTGATTCTGGCAGGGCTAGGTGCCAAAATGCCTGAACGGCAATACTCTCGCCCGTAATCAACCAACGAATTTCCACATTCTCAAGCTTTTCATAAATTTTAATTAATTAGCAAAACCAATTAAATTGATATATTTAATAAATAATGATTATCTTATAGGGTGGCTCATGACTTGACAAACCCTAAATTTTGTGGAAACCTAGTTGAGAATCTTTTGAATTATTGAAGGTTATTGTCAAGTCCTAACGCAAATATTTAGCAAAGAAGCACTGGCAGAACAATCTGTCGCGAGCTCGGTCGGGATCACAGTAGGAGCATTTTGGGTACAGACGAAGATAGTCACATACAGGTAGTGCGATCGCGCTTGCGATCGCGCTTGAGTAAAACAATTCGCAGCCTGAATCACTTGTGCCGACTTGACGCAGAAACTCTACCAGCCTTCTCACGGGCTAATTGCACCATTAGGCAGCTTGCGATCACTCAACAGAGCTAGCGAGAGTACAAAGCAATGGATAGTTTCATTTACATTTTTCGCGCCGCAGGCATTGTTGCTTGGCCGCTGTTTGCCTCGTCAATCGCAGCAGTCGCGCTGATCGTAGAGCGTCTTGCCTTTTGGTTTAGGGTAAATAGGCGGCAGCGGCGAGTGGTGCGAGAAGTGCTACAGCTTTACAGTCAAAACCCCGATTCCGCCATCAAAAAGTTACAAGTAAACGGCGATTTGCCCCTAGCCCGGATTTTTTTAGAAGCTTTAGAATTAGACTCGCCCAACATCGAAGAATTTCGTTTGGCCCTAGAGAGTGGCGCTCAGGCAGAAATCCCCATCCTGAAGCGATTCAATACAATATTTGACACCATTATCAGCCTTTCCCCACTATTTGGGTTGCTCGGAACAGTTTTGGGGTTAATTACCACGTTTTCCTCCCTCAAACTGGGGAATGCCACGGGCACCAATGCCACAGGCGTTACTTCTGGGATTAGCGAAGCCCTCGTTTCTACGGCAATAGGGTTAGTTGTGGCAATCTTTACGCTCTTATTTGCCAATATGTTTCGCGGGTTTTACTTACAGCAGATTGCTTTTATTCAGGAAGCTGGAGGCCAGTTAGAGCTATTGTACCGTCACCGCTACGAAAAATTACCAAGAGAATCTAATTATGCGCCTACCCGATGAACCTGATAGTATTCCCCAGATTAACATCGTGCCAATGATTGATGTGGTCTTCGCGATATTGACGTTTTTAATTGTTTCCTCTCTGTCTTTATCCAAATCCGAGGGTTTGCCCGTAAATTTACCGAAAGCCTCAACCTCTCAAGTTCAGGACTCGCCTGCTAAAATTACCGTCACCATTGATGATCGGGGAAAATTAATGGTTGATAAAAAGTTAGTCAACTTAGAGCAGATTGAGAGTACAGTGCGACAGGTAATGGGGTCAAATCCGAACTCATTAATTGTGCTGAATGCGGATAAAAACGTCAATCACGGAAATGTGGTGGAAGTTATGGATCGATTACGCCGAATTAAGGGAGCTAAGTTAGGGATTGCTACCGCAAAGTAGAGAGCTAATATAATTCCTAATTTGTAATCCCTCATACTTTTAAAGTGAAATTCCTCGGTGCAAATGTACTCAAAAAGCTGGCTGGGTGACTCCCGGCGGCGAATTTGCGGGGCTGTCAACCAAGCTTGTTGAAACCTAATCACTGGCTGTCCACTTTATTCTCAATGACTGGTTGAACCTGTGGCGGCACATTATACGGAATCCGGCTTTCAAAAGTCTGAAACAAATTAGTCAGAGGTTAACCAATGATAGTTGGTTAGATTCCGAATTTCTACCTGCATATTCTCCTGGAGAAACCGACATCGTTCAATTAATATTGTTGGGAGTTCATCTATAGTTTCAACACAAGTATTAGCCAACGGTTCATCCACCAATTTCCATAACCGATCGGCTGGTTGTAACTCTGGAGAATAGAGAGGAAGATGTTCCACCAATACGCTTGGGTTAGTGCTAAAAAAACCGATCGTGCGTAGGTTGGGTTGAAAAACGAACCCTCGGTTTCACTCCGCCCAACATTTGCGTTACAATTTTCCACGGGCCCAAGCGTATTGAGTTAGAACTAGATTTTTGAGTTTTTATAGATTAAAAAGATATGAATCATGCCCGTAAGGTCAATTTTGAGAGTCCTCCAACTGGTTGATGTGCTCCTGACACAGAATTCAGGGTATTTTTACTGACTATTATCTTGGGCTAAGGACTCTCAAGAGGCACCGCAACTGCGTGTGTGCGAGTTGGGGGTGCGGAATGTGGGTTAGATGCTAGTGCAAGTCTGGGATGTACTGCTGTGTGCAAATTGGTTGATGTCCAACATATCAATGTAGCCGTTTATCTCATTTCTCCCAATCTTATCTACTCCTCTAGGTGCGATCGAGTTCTTGCAACCCTGACACCAGATTGCCCAGTTCCATGACCAAAAGAATGGGATACAAGCCCCGTCCTTATAGGACGGCTTTAATTCTATAAATTCTGGAATTAACGTCAAATATATGGTAGTATAAGACAGCAGCCTGCCCAGGTCGAACCATGCTAGTTTTTGAGTTCAAAGCCTACGGGAAAAAGCAACAATACGACAAGATCGATGAAGCTATTCGCACGGGGCAATTTATTCGGAATAAATGCCTGCGGTACTGGATGGACAATCGCGGTGTCGGCAGAAAAGAACTGTATAAATATTGCACTCAATTGCGAGCAGAGTTTGGCCTTGTCAAAGACTTGTACAGTCATGCTTGTCAAGCTGCTGTTGAAAATGCCCAACGCGCGATCGATCGGTTTTTCGACAACTGTAAAAACAAAAAGCCGGGTAAAAAGGGCTATCCGCAGTTCAAGAAAAACAGTCGCTCGATCGAGTACAAGGTTGGTGGCTGGAAACTTTCATCAGACCGGAAACGCATTAACTTTACTGATAAGAAAGGTATCGGGATGCTGAAATTAAAAGGCAGTCGAGACTTGCATTTTTATCAGATAGAGCAAATTAAAAGGGTACGGATTGTCCGACGTAGTGATGGGTATTACGTGCAATTCTGTGTCGATGCTCCTCGGAGCGCTCTCAAAGATTGCAAGTCATCCAATCGTGCGGTAGGAATTGATGTCGGAATTAAATACTTTTTGGCTGATAGTGAGGGAGGGATAGTCGAAAATCCTAAATTTTATCGCAAATCAGAAAAGCAATTAAACCGCGCCAACCGGAAAAAGTCCAAAAAGTTCAAAAAGGGTAAACCGCAATCTAATAACTACAAGAAGGCCAAAAATCGGTATGCTCGGAAACATCTAAGAGTAAGTAGGCAGCGAGAAGAGTTTGTCACTCTTAGTGGCACTCCGTTACGTCCAATCTAACGATTTGGTCGCCTATGAAGACTTAAATGTTCAGGGCATGGTAAAGAACCGAAAACTGTCTAAGTCGATTAGTGATGCCGCTTGGTCTAAGTTTCGGACGTGGTTGGATTATTTTGGGAGCGTCTACGGAACAAAAACCGTAGCTGTATCGCCCCACAATACCAGTCAGAATTGCTCGAATTGTGGCAAAAAAGTCAGTAAGTCTCTATCAACTAGAACGCACATTTGTCCGCATTGCGGGTATTCGGCAGATCGAGACACCAACGCAGCAATTAACATCTTGAAACGCGCCCAAAATACGGCGGGGCACGCCGAAATTAACGCTTGGGGAGAGATGCCCTCTAGTTTAGTTGGGGAAACCCTGCTAGGTTATGGCGACTCATTGAACCAAGAATCCCCGTCCTTATAGGATGGGGAGTGTCAAGTAAGCACCCCTAATCTTCGTTTTGTTGCTAAAACTCACCTTGGCATCGCTAAATACAACTACTGGAGTGACCTTGGTTAACTTCTTAGCTTTTTTGATGGCCGTAGCTTGGTTGGCAATCTGTGCCAGAAAATCTTTCTTAAAATCTATCAATTTCCCGTAAGATTGACGCTTGAGCACATCCCCATCCAACAGAACTACGGTTGAGTGAGACTTCACATCGGGAGCATCTCACCTTTGCAGCCCTCCGCTAGAAATTGGAGTTTTGAGGCAGGAGGCAGGAGGCAGGAGGCAGAAGGAAAGAGGCAGAAGGAAGGAGCCAGAAGGAAGGAGCCAGAAGAAGTATTTTTACAAATATGAGATGCTCCCCTTCACATCAAGGATAAAATTGACTCCTTTAGGCGATCGCAGCCACACATCGATATCGCCTACTTCCGGCAATCTTAAGTTGTACTCAGCTATCCATCCAGATTGGATTAGGGACTTCAAAACTTGCTGAATCTTTTCTTCACCACAGGCCCCTTGGTCAAATCTCTGAGACGACTTCCAAAACGTTTTCCCGTCCTCAATCAACGGAAGGGCGATTAATGCCCCTATCAAAATAGCCGCGACCAAAAATAAAAATAAAGGAGCAAAAGGTGCTACCGCGTATACCAGCAGTGGCAACAACACCAACCCTGTTGCGGCACCTTACCTGTATAAGGCTTTGGTACGAAGCTCTTTAGCATGGCGACGCAATGATTTTCCAGCATTTTCGTTATATTGCGGCTGCATAAATGCACCTATGCACTTATAGTTAACAATGAGAAAAGGTCGAATTATTTTTCTTCCTAATGACTAATGACTAATGACTAATAACTAATGACTAATAACTAATGACTAATGACTAATGACTAATGACAAAAAATTATGAGTCCCGAGTTTTGGATTCCAAGTTTATCAAAAAACTCAAACCTCAAAACTCAAGACTCAAAACTCTCTCAGCCTAAAAGCCGATCGATTCAGTCGATCGCCCGACACAAATAATCGCATCAGGGCAGCATCAATTACCGGCGACGGGGAACCATCGTCTCGATATTGATATTAGCCAGAGCCACGCGCTGCGGCGGAGTAGTAGGAATGGGCATATTGCGCGCCATACCCAAATAGTTGGACGGATCGCCAGCCTTCGCCTGCTGTTCTTGAGGAACAAAACGGCGGACACTGGTTTGCCAGATGATTTGCGGGAAGCCAAGCTGCGAACGGTGGTACTCACCGTAGCGGGGCGTCTTCAAGTTGAAAGGAGTGTCCCCTCCAACTCGCTGAGGCAAAATTCGGCGCTGCTGGTAAGGTATTGTGTCATAGCCGAACTTTTCCAGGTACTCTTCGCTATTGACCAACTCGTCAATAAAGCCTTGAGGCCCCTTATTGGCTACCACGATCGACCAAGCAATCTTTTCGCGCTCGCTGTACACATCCCGGCCCAAAATGCGCTGCACGCACATTTCCACAAACCGGTAATTGCTGTTAGTTTGATAATTCCGCTCCAAGAAAGGAGAAGAAGTCGCCAAACCGCGAATAAAGTCCCGCACAGTAATTTGGCCGAACTTGAGTTGCGACTCCAAAGACTTTTGGCGGTTGCTCTTGAGGATTTGGTGTTCGCTGTAAATCTGGCGATATCCAGCCCAAATCAAATTTTCCATGTCTCCAGACGAGAGCACATTTTCAGTTGTGAAAATTCTCGGCTGCTCGTCGCCGCCTACTTCAAAACCCGCAACGCGCTGGTTTTGGCTCTTGGGGGCGTAGCTTAATAAAGGAAGCGCCACGTTAAAATCTCCGTTATCTCAAATTTCAGAAATAGTTGACACCGTGAGCTGCCAGCATAACGGATACAACTAACCAACATACAGATTAGGGGATTCCCGCAATCTAAATCTGATTTTCCTGAATTTTTGCAACAATCTGTAACATTTGTTGACTGTTGTCAGTTGTCAGTGGGCAGTGGGCAGTGGGCAGTGGGCAGTGGGCAGTGGGCAGTGGGCAGTGGGCAGTGGGCAGTCAGCAGTCAACAGTCCACAGTCAACATCCAACAGCCAAATTACCAACCCAGAGCCGAATAAAACTCGCTGGCGGCCACTTGATCTGCTGCCGCTTCTGATGTTGCATCCGAGTCTGGTTGCACCCGAATTTCGGTACAAAAAGTCGATGTGCTGAAACCGCCAAAGCGCTTTACGGTACTCGTCCGCATCCGCACGTTCGGATTAGCAAACCAGAAACGCTCGATCGAACTCATCGTCTCGTATTCCGTAATCAGCAGCAGCCCATCCTCGTCATCCATCTCAAAACGGCCAGCCACCGGCACAATTTCCGCATAGCCGCGTTCCCGCAACATCAAACCCTGCCGGGGATTTTCAGGATCGGGGACGATCGCGAACACCGTAGACCCTTTATGATTCTCATCATCCTTATCCCACGCCATCGAGCCGTGCCAAGTCACAAAAGCCCCCCCAGCAGCCCGGCTCGGATCAACTTCGTGCATCTTGCAAATATCGGCCACTCGCGCGTCATCCGCACCCAGCGCCGTTACCTGAATATTTGAATCCCCAATCTCCGCTTGGCGGAAAGCGAGGTGGTGAGTGCTGCGCTGAGAACGCCACTCCCCAGCACTGCTTTGAAAAAACTCCATTGCATCCATACGAACTAGCTCCTTTGGCTTAGGCTTCCCTGTCTTTACGCCTTTTTATGATAAGGCTCCCCCCACTTTGATGTACTTTTGCGACACAAATTAGTTTCAAAATGTCTACTTTGGACATATTGTCAAGGGAATGTTATGATAGTTTACAATGTAGGAGACACAACAAATCCTGCGAAACGTCATTGCGATCAATTTCGCATTAATCTCAGCAAACTGGAGGAGCGATTTATGGATATGCCTACAACCAGCCTCAGCATGGAACAGCAGTTCAAACTTCAAGTGCTGCGCGAAGAAGTCAAAAGGTTAAGCCAAGACCAAGCTCAGGAATACTTGCTCGAAGTTATGCGGCAAAGTATGGTTAAAGAAAACCTGTTCAAGCATTGGATGAAGAATATTTGACACTCCCCGCGCTGAAGCTGCGGGGATTCTTAAGACCATAATTTAAGTCTTAAAGGCGCTGACAAAGCACCCCTACCGATTCCGCTTAGATCGAGTCCAAGCATTATCGCTACTTTTCTACCAATGTTCCCACAACCATTGCAATCTGCATTAATCAACCAACCTTGAGCTGTTCTGTACAAACCACGCTTAACTCGTTTGCCAGTTGGAAGCCACCCTTCGGGTTTTTCGCCGAATGTAGGTAGCGAATCATTATCAACAAACGACGCTTTGGATGAATAAGATTCTTCCGTTTCCACAAATTTCAATCCGTACTGCTCACAAAGTTGAGCAATTCTATCTTTTAATCGGCCCGTAGGGATTTGCACAAACTTTTGATTAGTTGTGTTTCCCATATTGGCAGATTTTTTTTGTCCCTTATTCCAGCCGAATACAATCGTTCCTATCCGATTTTTTAAGCTGTGGTTTATTACCTTCCTTGCTGCCTTGTTGACGGCATCTCGCATTTGGCGGTTACGTTTCTCTGTTAAGCAGGCAAGTCTTTTAGACCAGAATTCATTAGCTTTTCCCTTCATCAGAAATGCCACCCGTTTGTTGTATCCCTGATTGAGCGATTTTAAATGCCTGCCATCAACAATAAAACTTGTACCGACATTGCTCACGCAAGTTAGCCAGTTATCTACGCCGTGGTCAATCATTAAGCACTTAGTCGGGTCTATATCTGCCTGTATTTGGTTTACTTTGTAGACCAATTCTAGGTAGAAACAGCCGTTACGAGGAAGAATGCGATACTCTCGAATCGACTTAAAATCAAGATTAGAGGGTATCGGTAAAAAGAACGCATCTAAGCCGAACCACGCTTTAACCTTGCTTCCAAGGGGGAATCTCAACATTCCATCTTTGAGTTTTACCGACCTACCTGTAAATGTCACAAGTGCCCTTCCGCCTTGACGATATTTTGGTAGTTTCGGGCGTTCCGTAATTACCCCACTTTTAAAAGCTCTTAGTAATCCCATAAATGACTTAAAAGACTCTGCTACGCCCGTCAATATTTGTTGGGCAGTATCAGAGTAGAACGCTTGATAGTGTCGGTTCCGATTTTCAGTCCCCAAAACTTTGTGCAACTGAGCACGGCTTGGGATTTTACCAGTTTTAAAGTATAGCTGGCGGCCATAGTAAGTTCCGCAATTAGAAAGCTTGGCAGCTTCGGAACACAGGTATTCAAGAATAGCTTGAACATCTGAATCAGCCCGAATTACATTTTGTTGACAGCCAAACATGAGTAGTCCTCCTTGTTGTAATATAATACAGCAAAACACCGGAAAAGAGCGTGAACAAACGTTGAGATTTTTTAGAGGCAGGAATCTAAATTGGCACTCGTTGAAGATCGCTGCAAATCTGTAGATAGAACTAAAACTGATGTATTTATAGTCAATCAGGAGCCTCAAGGTTAAGGAAAAGCCGTCCTGAAAGGACGGGGCTTCAGCCCTCCGCTACGCTCCGCCCAGTTTTTTGGTGAACTCTTCGAGCATTTCTTCACAAAAATCAGCGGCTTGTATCTGCAAAAAATGCGATCGAGCTATTAAACATAAAACCCAGAATCCCGCCTTCTCCAAGAAAGCGGGATTCTAAATTCAGAAAAGTTTTACGAGGTTTTTTTTGTCGCTACCAGACTCAGTAAATTAAATGTTTTTAGTCTCTTAAAGAGGGACGATAGTTTTTGTAGCGACACGTTTCAACCTGTCGGGGACTCAACCAAAACGGCCACTCACATAATCTAAAGTAGACTCTTCCTTCGGAGTTTGGAAAATTACCTCAGTCTTGTCACACTCCACAAGATAGCCAAACCGCTTCCCATCGTCAGAAAGTTTAGCATTGAAAAAAGCTGTGAGGTCAGAAACCCGAGAAGCCTGCTGCATATTGTGAGTAACGATCACAATCGTATACTTCTCCTTGAGTTCCCGCATCAACTCCTCAATCTTAATCGTAGAAATCGGGTCAAGAGAAGCGCAAGGTTCATCCATTAACACTACATCAGGATTAATCGCGATCGCCCTAGCAATACACAAACGCTGCTGCTGGCCACCCGAAAGAGAAAAACCGCTTTGCTTCAACTTATCCTTCACCTCATCCCACAAATAAGCTTGGCTGAGCGATTTTTCCACCAGCTCATCCATATCCCCCTTATAATTGTTCACCCTCGCACCGTAAGCAATATTGTCATAAATCGACTTCGGGAAAGGATTCGGCTTTTGAAACACCATCCCAATCTTGCGGCGCACCTCCACAGCATCAATATCAGGATCGTAAAGATTTTGACCCTTGTAATCAATTCTACCCTCTAAACGAAAACCGTTAACTAAATCGTTGAGGCGGTTAAAACATCGCAGAATTGTACTTTTACCGCAGCCAGACGGCCCAATCAAGGCAGTAATGCGATTTTTAGGAATTTCCATTGAAACATTTTTAACCGCGTGAAAAGCGCCGTAAAAAATATTGATATTCTCTGTCCGCAAAACTGTTTCCGTTTGCTTGTCTAAATCCATCATCATACAGGTAACAATCCTCTCAAATTTTACTCAAAACCTGGGTTACATTCGGCCTTCACCATAAGTGCATGAATGCCTTTTTAAAACTCACCCTTTAATACACTTTTTTGTGAGTAGCCCAGCGAGAAAGAATACTCGTCAGCAAAACCATAAACACCAAAATCAAAGATGCAGCCCAAGCCAATTCTTTCTGTGCCTTAAAAGGAACCGTTGCAAAGTTGTACACCAAAACCGAAAGACTCGGAGTTGGCTTATCAAATCCTGCCGGCCAAAAAGGCGAATTCAGCGCCGTGAAAATCAAAGGAGCAGTTTCTCCAGCAGCGCGAGCAATTGCCAGCGTCACACCCGTTAAAATAGCCGGAATTGCCGCAGGCAAAACCACCTGCAACACCGTTTGATAATTAGAAGCACCCACACCAACCGACGCCCATCTAATATCTTGCGGGACGATTTGTAGAGCTTCGTCAGTAGTCCGCACAATCGTCGGCAACATCAGCACGGCCAGCGCCGCGCCCCCTGCAATTGCCGAAAAACCTCCCATATTTACCACGAACAAACCGTAGGCAAATACCCCTGCAATAATCGAAGGAACGCCGCTGAGGACATTAGTAGCAAAGCGTACCCAGCGAGCTACTTGGCCGCTGCTGAATTCCGACAAATAAACGGCGGCCAATACGCCAAAAGGAACAGCAATTAAAGAAGCAATTCCCACCGTCATCAATGTACCGAGAATTGCATTAGCAATACCGCCTCCCGATAGTCCGGGCGGCGGTGGCAGCTTGGTAAACAAGTCTAAATTCAGGCGATTGAAACCTTGTACGGTGACATAGGAAAGAACTGCAAACAAAGGCAGCAGAGTGATGGCCAGACTAGCTCCAGCCAATACAGTCATCCCCAGACTAAACAGCGCTTGCGGGCTGTTTTTAACCTTCTTTAAACTGCCTGTTTTCGATACCAAAGGATTCTCATCGGAGACGCTATTTGACATAAACTAAAAATATGTAGGAAATGGCGGCAAACTTCTAGTTGTACTTCGCTCTTACTTGAGAAACAATCCACTCTGCCAAAATATTAACAATCAGTGTCATAATAAACAGAATTAGCCCAGTGTACATCAGAGCTGCTACTTGCAACCCGGAGGCTTCCGCAAACTGATTTGCCATCAGAGAAGCAATTGTATTTGCCGGAGCTAGCACAGAAAGACTTAACTGATTGGAATTGCCAATTAACAGAGTCGCAGCCATTGTTTCTCCCATCGCGCGACCGAGCCCAAGCATAATTCCGCCGACAATGCCGGAAAAAGCCGCCGGTACGAGTACCCTAAAAATCGTTGTCCACCGAGTAGCCCCTAAACCTAGAGATGCTTGTCGCAAATCGGGCGGGAGACTTGCCAAAGAGTCGCGGGAGATAGCAGTAATAATGGGCAAAGTCATGATTCCCAAAATTACTCCTGCTGGTAACATTCCCGGCCCAACTGGCGAGGTGCTAAAAATCGGCAGCCATCCGAAAGTGCCGTTGAGAAACTTGCCGAGAGTGGTAATCAGGGGAATCAATACAGCAATTCCCCACAAACCGTAGACTACGCTGGGAATGGCAGCTAAAAGTTCTACTAAAAAAACCAAAGCTGTGCGGACTGGCAGCGGCAAAAAATCTTCACTCAAGAAGATGGCAGTCCCTACTCCTAATGGTACAGCAATTAGGAGCGCGATCGCCGAACTGACGATCGTCCCGTAAATCATCGGCAGTGCACCGTACTCTTCTTTAACCGGATTCCAGCTACTGCCAAATAGAAATCCCAAACCGTACTCTTGAATCGCCGGTAAAGCCCTGTAACCAACGGTGAGGGCGATTACCAGCAAAATTACACCAACTCCTATTCCCAAAATCCGCGTCAGCCAGATAAAGCCTTGATCTAAGGATTTTTCTGCCCCAGAGCGCGATCGGCTCTGTGATGGAGCGCTGTTATTATCTGAAATCATAGAAAAAAAAACCAAATATATAGTAGCGGAAAATAGCCTGTTTCGGAAAAAGCTAGAAGGAAGCAGAAAGAAAGACGATAAATAAAATCAAAGAGGGGCGGGTTTATTAATCCCCTGACTTTTCAACAAATATTTCTGGTAAAACCCGCCCCTACAGAAATATCTCTCTTTTTTTCTTCCTTCTTCCCTCTTTCTTCTTCCGTCTTCCTTCTTCCTTCTTCCCTCTTCCTTCTTCCTTCAATTACTATTTGGCAACCTCAATCTTGTAGTCTGGGCTGATGCCGTCAGCGGCCGCGGCTACTTTTTCTTTAACGTTTTGGGGCAGAGGAACGTAGCCCAATTCGGAACTAACTTTTTGACCTTCATTCAAGCCGTATTCAACCATTGCCTCGATGGTTTTGGCTTTGTTGGGGTCAGTAACTGTTTTGGGGACTAGCATCCAAGTGTAGGTGACAATTGGATAGGATTGAGCGCCTTCGGGGTCTTCGATAAATGCTCGCAGGTTTTCCGGCAGCGGCACAGTCGCTAAAGCTTGAGAAGCTGACTCGTCGTTAGGTACTACAAATGTGCCTGCTTTGTTTTCCAAAGATGCAAATTTGAGATTGTTGTTTTTGGCGTAGCCGTATTCTACGTAGCCGATGCTGCCGACGGTTTGCAGGAGTTGGGCTGTGACGCCTTCGTTGCCTTTTGCGCCTACGCCTACGGGCCACTGTACTGTTTTGCCGTCGCCTACTGCACTTTTCCAGTCGGGGCTGATGGCACTCAGGTGTTTGGTGAAGACGGCGGTGGTACCGCTACCGTCGGAACGGTGGACGATGGTGATGGCTTGGTCTGGCAATTTAGCGCCCGGGTTTGCCGCTGCAATTTTGGGATCGTTCCAGTTGGTAATTTTACCGGCGAAGATATCTGTGTAAACGTCTCTCGGCAGTTTCAGTGGTTCGGTTAAGTCTGGCAGGTTGTAGCCCAGGACGATGCTGCCGGCTGTCATGGGCAGCAGTATCACGCCTTTGTCTGCTGGAACTTTGGCGATTTCGTCGTCTTTCATGCCGGTGTCGCTGGCCCCAAAGTCTACTGTGCCTTTGGTAAATTGTTCGACTCCGGCCCCGCTGCCTACTGATTGATAGTTAATTTGTACTTTGGGGTTGATTTTGTTGAAGTCTTGAAACCAACGCTGGTACAGGGGGGCGGGGAATGAGGCGCCGGCTGCGGTGATGGCTACGTCTGAGGCTAGGGCGAGTTTGGTGTTTTCCGCTGTGCCCGTGGCTGCAACGGGGGATGCGCCGGGGGATGCTGCGGTGTCGCCGCCGGGGCTGGGGCTGGTGCTCGTGTTTGGGCTGTCACTGCGGCAAGCTGCTACACTGAGGGCGATCGCCATTACGGTAATTGCTGTAGTCAGACGCTTTGGATTAATCAAGTTGAGACGAAAAAGCATAGGTATAAAAAATCTGCGATCGTTATATGGGTGTCCCGCATCAGCATAGCGCGCAAAAGTAAAGGTTAGGTTAAGAATCTTTACACTTAATGGCAATTTAATATTAATTAATATTATTAATGTTATATATGAGCTTGACAAGTGTCAACATATAAGGTATATGGCAGAAACCGAGCTACGGAAACAAGCAGTCGATCGCCCGTTAGCGAAGCCCTCGAAGAGGATCGCGAAAAATTCCCTATTAAATTATCACAAGATCGAGGCTTGAGAATCAGAAAACAATACAATGGTGGTTATTTTGATAGTAGTGCTATTATTAAGAATTTAAAAGCTGCGGGCATGGAAGCTTGCATCTGACAAATACATTCTGAGGAATGCCGTTTGATGATATAGCAACCGCCCTGACGGTTAGGACGTTCTTAATTGCACAAACATAAACGGTCGATTGCAACTTCGGTCTTCCTTCTTTCTTCTGCTATAATGCCTGCTCCTATTGAATTAATCTGGGCTGTTATTGGTTTGCTCCTGACGATAGGAGGCACTTTTTTGCCTGCATCTGTCACAATTCCGATTGGGTTGTGGGACGATCGAGGACTTCAGGCGTACTCTTTAGGTGTTACCTATCAAATTGGAGCCGTTTTGCTAGTAGGCTGCATGGGGGGGAAAAATGCTGCGGCTCTCTCGCAAATTGCCTATTTGGCATTAGGATTAACTTTGTGGCCAGTTTTTTCTCAAGGCGGCGGCATCGGCTATCTCAAAGAAGCGAGTTTTGGGTATTTGCTGGGTTTTGTGCCTGGTGCTTGGGTGTGCGGCTGGGTGGCTTTTAAGGTGGCTTCGCGGCTGGAATCTATGGCTTTTAGCTGTTTGTGCGGTTTGTTCACTGTTCACGCGATCGGCTTAATTTATCTAATTTTTACTTACTTGCTGCCTCCGGCAAAAACAACACCTTTATTCGATGAGATTCTTAAATATTCGGTTTATCCCCTGCCGGGACAATTGGCGGTAGTTTGTGCGATCGCAGTGCTGTCATTTACTTTGCGCCGCTTGATGTTTTATTGATTGCGAAGGAAGTTCGGCAACGGATTATGTAACGGATGTAACGGATGTAACGGATGTAACGGATGTAACGGATGTCAGGAAGAAGAAAGAAGGAAGAAGGAAGGAAGAGGGAAGAGGGAAGAGGGAAGAAGGAAGAGGGAAGGAGGAAGAGGTAACAGGTAATTGTGCAAAATAAGGTTATACTATACATTGCCAAACGGGAGAGTCATCTCGCTGCGGCTGGGATTGCTTTTATCCACTGCATTTTGCTCGCAATGACAAGTGAGATTGGAGTAAATTCTCTCATGTCCGATGCCCCATTTTCTATTGCTTAATTCATGCGTTTTAAAAGAAATCCCTTGTTCTGGGTTGCTGCTGTTATCAGTTTAGTTTTAGACCACCTGGCTAAGTTTTGGGTGGTGCAAAATTTTGAATTGACGGTTCCTCCGCAAACGCAGCCACTGTTACCTGGGGTGTTTCACTTCACTTATGTTGTTAATACCGGTGCGGCTTTTAGTCTGTTCAGCAATGGCGGGGCGATTTGGTTGCGCTGGCTGTCTTTGGCCGTTAGTGTCGGATTGATGGTACTAGCTTGGTTCGGGCCGCGAATTAACCGCTGGGAACAAGCTGGCTACGGTTTGATTTTGGGGGGAGCACTGGGGAACGGGATCGATCGATTTGTTTCGGGCCACGTTGTAGATTTTATCGATTTTCGGATAATTCGGTTCCCGGTATTTAATCTGGCCGATGTGTTTATTAATGCTGGGATTATCTGTTTGCTGATTGCAACTTTTCACAGTCCACCGCCGCCGAGAAGGCAAGACGATGGCGATTCTATTTCAGAGTAAATTTGAAGAAGCAATAAGGAAGTTCGCCAACCGATTCGCTTTCTTCGGATGTAACGGATGTAACAGCTAACTAACTGTAGGCTGCGTCAGGGGGGAGATTCTTAGTTTGTGGTCGCCACATTCAACCCTGACGCACCCTACAATGACTTTGGAAATGGCTTAAAATGAGATAAGAACAGACCTATTGTTAAAACTAAATTTGCCCGTGAATCCTAATCCATTTGCTCAAGAACGCTTACTATTTGCCCCAGCAACCCCCGATGCTGATGCTATCCCGACTATTTTTGCTTTTCCCAACGAGTACACGGTGGGTATTACCAGTCTCGGCTATCAGATAGTGTGGGCAACTTTGGCTGTGCGATCGGATATTGAAGTGGGCCGTTTATTTACTGATATCCGCGAACAACTTCCCCGACATCCAGAATTACTGGGATTTTCGCTTTCTTGGGAACTAGACTATGTAAATATTCTAAATTTATTGGAATCTCTCGAAATTCCGATTTGGGCTTCTAAACGAACTGATAATCATCCGATAGTATTCGGCGGGGGCCCGGTTTTTACTGCTAATCCAGAACCTTTTGCCGATTTTTTTGATGTGATTTTGCTGGGAGATGGCGAACATCTCATTGATAATTTTATTGATGCTTATAAAGAAGTCCGTACCGCCGACAGACAAACTAAATTGCGGCATTTAGCCCAAGTTCCGGGAGTTTACGTCCCCAGTTTGTACGAAGTAACTTATCTGGATGCGGCTGAGGGTATTAAATCGATTCAGCCTGTCGATTCGGGAATTCCCAGTATGGTTGAAAAACAGACTTATCGCGGCAATACTTTATCTGCTTCCACTGTGGTGACAGAAAAAGCGGCTTGGGAAAATATTTACATGGTGGAAGTGGTTCGGAGTTGTCCAGAAATGTGCCGTTTTTGTTTGGCAAGTTATCTGACTTTGCCGTTTAGAACTGCGAGTTTGGAGGCTTCGCTAATTCCGGCGATCGATCGCGGCTTAGCTGTGACTAATCGTTTGGGTTTGTTGGGTGCTTCGGTGACTCAGCACCCGGAATTTGAAGCGTTGCTGGATCATTTGAATCATCCGAAATACGACGGCGTGCGGCTGAGTCTTTCTTCGGTAAGGACGAATACGGTGACAGTTAAGCTAGCAGAAATATTGACAAACAGAGACAGCAAATCTGTGACAATTGCGGTGGAAAGCGGGAGCGATCGCATCCGCAAAATCGTTAACAAAAAACTCACAAATGACGAAATTATCCAAGCGGCGAGCAATGCTAAGGCTGGCGGCTTAAAGGGAATTAAACTTTACGGTATGGCGGGAATTCCCGGCGAAGAAATGGAGGATTTAGAGGAAACGGTGGCGATGATGCGGGCGATTAGAAAAGCTGTTCCCGGTTTGCGGTTGACTCTGGGATGCAGCACTTTTGTCCCGAAATCTCACACTCCTTTTCAGTGGTTTGGAGTGAATAAAGATGCGGAGAAGAGGCTGAAGTTTTTAGATAAAGAATTGCGGAAGTTAGGTTTAGAATTTAGACCTGAAAGCTATAATTGGTCGGTGATTCAGGGTTTGTTGTCAAAGGGCGATCGGCGGTTGTCTCGGCTGTTGGAATTAGTTCGGCATTACGGCGATACTTTGGGCAGTTATCGGCGGGCTTTTAAGGAGTTGCGGGGACAGTTGCCTGATATGGATTTTTATGTTTTTCAAGAGTGGGAATTGGATCAGGTTTTGCCTTGGATTCATTTAAAAGGGCCGCTACCGGAGGCGACTTTGAAGAAGCATTTGGCTGAGGCGATGAGTCATACAACACGACAGCCAAATCAAGAATGTGAGAATTCACTAAGTCCCGTTTAGTAAAAAGGAGAACTGGAAAAATGACGACGGGTTTAAAAACTCCTAGTAGCTACTATATGGAGATCATCACAACTTTTCCACCGCGTCCAATTACTTGTGAAGCTGAGTTAATCGCTACACAAAATCGGATTGATTCTATTGTGAGTCGGAGCCATCTCACGCAGGACGATCGAGATTACTTAAACGTGTTGGGTACTCTTGTTTATGATTACGAACAAAAACATGAGCCAATGCCAGTCTTGAAAGGTATCGCACTACTCAAAGCATTGATGGTTGAAGACAATATTCAAGAAAAAGATTTGGTTGATATTTTTGAATCCGAGTCTTGGGTATCTGAGGTGATGAATGGAAAGCGGGAACTGACGGCGAGTCAAATTCAAAAGTTAGCTAAGTTTTTCCATCTTTCCCCTGTAGCATTTCTTGAGTATAATTAATTGCCAGGATACTGGGATGAGTGACGCACTATAATATAATTATGCCCGAAGTCCAACCGAAAGAAATTCAGCGTTATACTACGCCAGACAACAGAGTGCCTTTCGATCAGTGGTTTGATTCACTGAGAGATATAAATGCTCAAGCCAAGATTATATCTAGGCTTAACCGAATTGCTGATGGTAATTTAGGAGACTATCGCTCCGTGGGGGAAGGCGTATGCGAACTCAAAATCAATTATGGGCCTGGCTACCGAATCTATTTTGGACAAATAGGAATGACAATTGTGATTCTCATCTGCGGAGGCGATAAAAGCACTCAAGACAGAGATATCCGCCAAGCTAAAGAATACTGGACCGATTATAGGAGTTAAGACAATGCCTAAAAGCCTACCTTATCATCCATTTTTGATTGAATCTCTCAGAAAAAAGCCAGAACTAGCAGCAGCCTATATAACGGCGACATTAGAGGAGGAAGAGCCGGAAGCTGAACTGCTAAAACGAGCTCTCAGCGATGTAGCAGAAGCTTTGGGTCTACCAAAAATGACTCCAGAACAATATGAATTGCACTTAAAAAAACTGGATGAATTGCTGTCACAGCAAGGAAGTGATGCGATTTATAATCTGGGAACTTGGCTGAATGCTTTGGGATTGAAACTAACTGTTGCTGTTTGTACTGATACAGAGGATAATACTGCAAATGCTGAAACGCGATCGCAAATAACTGTTTAACTTAATCTAGAAAATGCCCAATTTTAAATATTCATCCTTAATTAATGCTACCGTTGAAGCAGTCTGGAACTTTCACGAAAGGCCGGACATTCTGCAACTTTTGACTCCGCCTTGGCAACCGGTGAAAATCATTCGCCGCGAAGGGGGACTCGATGTGGGTGCTGTATCAGAATTTCGCCTGTTATTGGGGCCGATTCCTGTAAAATGGGTGGCGACTCACACTGAGTGCGAACAATATCGCTTGTTTGTTGATGAACAAACTGAGGGGCCGATGGCACGTTGGACTCACCGACACGAGTTTACCTCAGAAAATGGCAAGACTAGATTGACAGATGCGATCCTCTTCGAGGGCTTCGCTAACGCATTTTCGATACCGGGCGGCCCAATTGTCGATTTGTTGTTAGGTTGGTGGGTGGAAATGCGGTTAACAGATATGTTTCGCTACCGCCACGAAGTCACAAAAAGAGAGTGCGAGAAAGATGCAAACAACGGCTGAATATTACTGTGCTTTCTGCGGCGAACCGAGTACAACTTTTGTTGATATCAGCGGTGGTATGGAGCAATCTTATATCGAAGATTGTCAGGTTTGCTGTCGCCCGAATGTTCTGTATGTCAGAATAGATGAAGATACCCTGGATATTGAAATAGATACTGACTATCAAGAATAAGTGACTATCCAAATGTATGAATTGTTTGTGATGCTGACTTGGTAGAATTCATAAATTTTGAAGCTGCTGCTTCTACGAAAGCCTGAAAAATTCGAGAGTTAAATGAACAGTTTGGCGACATTTCCGGGTGCCATTGAATTGCTATCATCCAAGGGTGATAGCAGTGTTCCATTGCTTCTACCACAGTGTCAGGTGCATCGGCTACAATTCGCCAATCGGATGTTACCTTCCGCACTGCTTGATGATGCCAGGAAACAACTGTTGTTGAAGTTTTTCCCATAATTTTTGCTAGCCGACAGGTTGGCTCAATTTCAATGGTATGCTCGATCGCACGCGGGGGAATTCCCGATCCGTGATTAACCTCATCTCCGTAAGCATCCGGTACGTGAATCACCAAACTGCCGCCGCTGGCTACGTTCAAAATTTGCATTCCCCGGCAAATCCCCAACACAGGTATGTCAGCCTTCAAAGCTAGCTTTGCTAAGCTTAATTCAAAATTGTCGCGTTCTGCATTAACCGAGTAAACTGTGCGATCGACATAACCGCCATACAGTTCTGGGTTGATATCTCCGCCCCCGGAAAAAATCAAACCATCTACTGCATCCAAAATACTAGCCGGATCTAATTGATGGGGCGGCAGTAAAATCGGAATGCCACCAGCCGCCTGAACTGCATCAATATAAGTTCCATTTAAGCGATATTCGCCTGCTGAACAGCGGTTGTATGTTGTGATGCCAACAATAGGAAATTTTTTCATTTGCTAGAGACTGGGAGATAATTATTTACATTAATACTCAGATTTGGCAGTATTTGTAATCAGTGTTTCATGGGCGGGCTACTAGGAGCAACGACCCACAATAAAACTTACTTATGGTTGTGAAACAGGCATCTTGCCTGTTTCTTGTCTGATTACTTGTGATGGATTTCTAGATTAAACTGAAAATTCCCTGCACTGCTGTCTAATTTGTAACAGTTTCAGTATTAATTTCCGGTAGGGGTTTGCGCGTACACAGATAAGCCAGCGGCCCGAACAGCGGTACTAATGTTACTGCCCAAAATGCTGTAGAGTTCTGCATTCCTCGGCGCGCCATATCGTCTCCTAATAAGGCAGGAAATAGTAGGCAAAGCATACAAAAATCTAAACTCATTACATGGATAAAGCGGCTAGTCTGCCACTGCTGAATAAAATCAGACCAATCGCCGTTTGTCAAGCCAAAGGCAACTAAACCAACCGCAGCTAATGTTAAGAAAATTCCAGTAAAACGGGAGTCTAATATCTTTAAAAAGATATTTTTATGACCGGGAAATTCTGGATTCGGTTCGCGCAGGGCTAAATAAGGCAGCAAGGAAAAAGCGCCGACGCCAAAGGATAAAGTGGCAAATAACCATGCAGGTATTTTCTGGCCCCTGCCGTCAGCAAATAAGACGCAACTGTAGATGAGCGGCCAGACTCCCATGAGGTTGAATAACGCTACAATTAAAGGGTTGATGTCTGCTATTTTGCCTGTGGAAATATTGGTAATTAGTGTGATGGTTTTTTCTGGGCTGTCGGGTGGTGCAAATACAAAGGCGTAGGTGATAAATGCAATCCAAAGCAGCCCAAATCCAATTTTTCTGAACATAGTTAGTTTTTCTTACTTCTGATATTACTATAGCAAGCTTAAAGGGTTTTTCAATAAGACTTTTTTTATTTACCGCAGAGGACGCTCTTGACACAGAGGAAGAGAGGAGAATATCTGAATGTCTTGCTATTTGGTATTGCGGGTTTTGGGCAGATTGCTAAATTTTTGCATAAATTGGCGATCGATCCAATCTTTCCAGTACCACAGCAGCGCCGATTCCCACATCAAAGATCCGCGAGATGCGATCGCCCTTTTATTCCCAGTACCAATTAAGCCTAAGTATTGTTCTTGCGGTACAAAGGGTTTCAGCGGTTTTCCCAATAAAAACTGCTGCAAATTTTCAAACAGCGGTTTGCCCTGACGCACGGCAAACACGCCTGCTTTGGGACGAGGATAATTAACCATCGCAGCTATATCGCCCGCCGCAAATACGTTGGGGTGAGAGACTGATTGCAAGCAATCGTTGACTTGCATAAAGCCGTTTGAGTCTGCTGCTAAACCGGATTCTCTTATCCAATTGGCTGCCGATGCTTGTGTCACCCAAAAAATGATCTCGCACTCTAATTCTAAACCTGATTGACAGGAAATTTTGGCATTGGGCATTGGGCATTGGGCATTGGGCATCGGGCATTCTTGATTATCTTCTATGTCAATCGTTTCTGGCTTTTCTATAACACTAACTTTTTCCATTAAATGCAGTTTAATCCCACGACTAATCAAAATTTCTTTCAGGCGGCGACGCACTCGCTGGTTATGTGCCGGCATTAATTCAGCACCGCTGTGAAACAAATGAATTTCTGATGATAAATTTTCTAAATTTTCTTCCCTCTTCCTTCTTCCCTCTTCCTTCTTTCCTCTTCCTTCTTCCCTCTTCCTTCTTCCCTCTTCCTTCTTCCCTCTTCCTTCTTCCCTCTTCCTTTTTCCCTCTTCCTTCCCCAATCGAGATTGCATATTTAAGGCTAATTCTACGCCGCCTGCACCGCCGCCGACAATGGCTATCCGCAGCGGTTTTTGGGGATGATTTTGCCTTGCGGAAATTAACTGATTCCAGCTAGCTAAAAACTCCGGTACGGGTTTAGCTGCAATTGCATATTCTGCCGCACCCGGTACAGATAAAGTCGCAGGAGTGCTGCCGATATCCACAGAAAGCACATCAAAATTAATCGGAGGACGAGTTTGACAAATAACTAAATTTTTGTTAAGGTCGATCGCGATCGCCCGATCGATTAATATTTGACATCCGGCAAATTCAGCGAGCGATCGCAAATCGATGTGACATTCATCATAATCGTAAAACCCGGCAACGTGTCCCGGCAGCATCCCCGAATAAGGCGCGTGCAGCACATCGCTAATCAGAGTCAAACGCACTCCCGGCAGCGGGTTGATACCGAACATTTTTAATACTATAGCATGACTGTGACCGCCGCCAATTAACACTAAATGTTTCACAATTACAGATGTTCGATCGAGATATTCCAGCACCGATATTGTACAGCACTTGCACTCCTTGGGCCGCAGAGTCCGGTAAGGATAGCTGGCAGTGCGTAATTAATGATTTCCCAGCAGTTAGACAGAATGCTGTCACTTACCCTCTGTCTCAGAGATTATACTGAGCTCAGTTGCGATCGCATAATACCAATTTTTTATGAAGTTGCACATATCTCGCTCCCCCTAAATCCCCCTGATTGTTGGGGAGTAGGGGTTGACTTTGAGAAGAATCTTGTCCCCCCCTTAGTAGGGGCGGTGCCAAGAGTGCCCGCCCTCTTGGCTAGGGGGGATCGGATTCTATGCAACCTCATAAAAAATTGGTATAACATCAATTCACCCATTTCAGTTAACCGATCCCACATTCAGCGCAAATGGCTGTAGACTGTAGAGCGAGCAAATTTTATCACCAAATTATGCCGGGGTGTGTTTCAATAACTAACTCACCATTCAAAACTATGACATTACGCATCATTCCGCGCAGTTGGCAGCGATCGATTAAAACTCTTTTCCCGCTTCTGTTTGCCCTCTCATTCATTATAGTATTGCTGGCGAACAACTTCATTCCGGCGATCGCCCAGCAACCCCGCCAGGAAATTCGCGGCGTTTGGATGACGACAAACGACAAAGACATCCTCAGAGATCGTCGCAAACTAGGAGATGCTGTCAGCAAACTAAAACGGTTAAATTTCAACACAATCTATCCCGTTGTCTGGAATTCTGGCTATGCAATGTATCCCAGCGATGTAGCGCAGCAAAAAGACATTCAACCCTTTGTTTACAGAGGGTTAGAGGGACAAGATATGATCGGAGATTTGATAGCTCAATCTCACCGCCAAGGCCTGCTAGTAATTCCTTGGTTTGAGTTTGGTTTCATGGCTCCTCCCACATCAGAATTAGCCTTAAATCATCCCGATTGGCTGACACAAAAACAGGACGGCAGCCAAACATCAATCGGTGCAGGTGGCGAAGTAGTTTGGCTCAATCCATTTCATCCAGAAGTGCAGCAATTCATTACCCAACTCGTACTAGAAATCACCACTAAATATAACGCCGACGGTATTCAATTTGACGATCACATGAGTTTGCCGTCGGAATTTGGATACGATGAGTACACAGTTGCTTTGTATACCAAAGAAACAAAAAAAGCTCCGCCCAAAGATTTTCAAAACCCAGCATGGGTGCAATGGCGAGCCAATAAAATTACCGCTTTTATGTCGCAGCTAAATCAAGCCGTCAAAGCAGTCAAACCCAATGCAATTTTCTCAATTTCTCCCAATTACTACGAGTTTGCTTACAAACATCACCTACAAGATTGGCTGACTTGGGTGCGTTTGGATATTGCCGACGAGCTAATCGTGCAAGTCTACCGTTCCAATCTAGAATCATTTGTAGACAAGCTTAACCGTCCAGAAATGCAAGAAGCGCAGCAAAAAATTCCCACCGGAGTTGGGATTATGACAGGTTTGAGAAATAACCCAGTACCGATTCAGCAAATTAAATCTCAGGTGCAAGCAGTCCAAGAATACGGCTTAGGCGCCGCTTTCTTCTACTACGAAAGCTTGTGGGAATATGCACCAGAACCTCTAGCAGTTCGACTTTCTCAATTTAGCGGTTTCTTCCCGTCTTCTGCATTCCGAACAGCGCTACAAATACCCAGACGCGCGGCGACTTTCCCTCCGCCTGCACCACCAAAACCAGACCCGAAAGCTAAGCCAGAGCAACCTACCAAAAACAGCCCACCTTCGCCCTCGCCAACCACGTAAAAGAATTAAAGAGTCATCAGTCATTGGTAATTTAGTAGGGTGTGCCATTTGTCCGACAGTCCGACAGGGGTTTAAACCCCTGTCTCATAGCTGAAGTCGTCTAAAGACGACTGTAGCAATTCTATCAAAGCTGTTTTTGTATAGAGTTAGCGCAGAATATATGTGTAACTCTAATTTTCAAAATTGAAATTACTATTTGAGTCGGTTTTAACCGACTTATGCTATTAGACAGGGACTTGAGTCCCTGGCGGCCCGTGGCAGAATGAAACAGCTATACTGGGGGCTAGGCGATACCGAGTTATGTTCCTATAAAATATCCGTATTACCAACAACTACCATCAATAAAAATGCCAACTAACCAAAAACTTTTACTTCCAAAAATGGGCTGCGGCACTTGGGCTTGGGGCAACAGATTGCTCTGGGGCTACAATGAAAGTATGGACGAGGAATTGCAAGCCGTTTTCAATCTTTGTGTTAGTAACGCCGTCACTTTATTCGATACCGGGGACTCTTACGGAACAGGGAAATTAAATGGCCGCAGCGAGCAGCTTTTGGGGCAGTTTTCTCAACAATATCAAGGTGCAAATAAAGACAGTATTTGTATTGCGACAAAACTAGCTGCTTATCCTTGGAGACTGACGCGACAATCAATGATATCGGCTTGCAAAGCCTCGGCTGCGCGCCTCGGAAAAAATGTAGATTTGGTGCAAATGCACTGGTCTACAGCTAATTACGCTCCTTGGCAAGAGGGGGCTCTTTTAGATGGTTTGGCTGACCTTTACGAGCAAGGATTAGTTAAGGGAGTGGGCTTGTCTAATTACGGGCCGAAACGGCTGAAATGGGTGCATCAAAGATTTAGCGATCGCCAAATTCCTATTGTTACTTTACAAGTGCAATATTCGCTACTTTCCACCTATCCGGTGACAGAACTCGGGTTGAAAGATGTTTGCGATGAATTGGGGATAAAATTGATTGCTTACAGTCCTCTAGCCTTGGGGTTGCTGACGGGTAAATATTCCGAAAACGGCTCTCTTCCTAAAGGTATCCGAGGTTTGGCGTGCAAGCAGCTACTTCCGGGAATGCGATCGCTTTTGGAGTGTTTGCGAGAAATAGCGGCATTCAGAAACAAAACTGTTTCGCAGGTAGCAATCAACTGGTGCATCTGCAAAGAAACTATTCCGATTCCGGGGGCCAAATCTGCGACACAGGCGAGGGATAATATTGGTGCTTTGGGCTGGGAGTTAGACTCCGGGGAGATTGCAGAATTGGATAAGGCGGCGGCGAGTGTAGATAAAAAAATGGTGCAGAATATTTTTCAAACTCGGTAAAAAGACTCTCGCGTGGGGTGGGGGCGGGTTTATTTAAGCTGTCTGCATTCTTTAAATCTTTTGGTGAACCCGCCCCTACAGTTTTTTGACTGCGGGTGCAAGAGATCGGGTTAAATAGATATGATTGCTGTAGGGGCGGGTTTTACAAACTATCATTGCCTAAAATCAATAATCTCATAAACCCGCCCCCACCGGATGACACAATCTTTCATTGATTCACACAAAAATTTTCCACGCAGCGCACAAACATTTCTACACCCATCCCCAGCGCAGTTTCATCAAAATCAAAACGCGGGTGATGGTGCGGGTAAGCCAAGTTTTTCTCTGGATTTGCTGAACCCAAAAAGAAATAGCAACCGGGAACTTCTTGCAAAAAGAACGACATATCCTCGCCGCCCATTGTTTGACATTCTGGAACGATTCCCGCAGGAGTTTCTACAACTGATTCTGCCACGTCGCGCACCAATTCAGCTATTCTCGAATCATTAATAACTGGCGGATAAAGCGCACAATAATCTAATTGGTAATTGGCCCCATGACTCTGACAAATTCCGGCAATTACTTGCTCGATCCGCTGTGCAAAATAACCTTGATATGCTGGATTGAAATAGCGCACCGTGCCAGCGATTTGAGCAGTATCGGCAATCACATTGTGGGTGTGGCCTGCGTGGAATTTGCCGACAGTTACTACCGCTGAGTCGATCGGGTCAATGTTCCGCGCGACAATTGCCTGCAAAGCGCTGACAATTTGGGCTGTAACTACGATCGAGTCCACAGTCTGATGTGGCATTGCGCCGTGTCCACCTTTCCCAAAAATCGTGCAGTCAAAAACTTCCACAGCCGCCATCAAAGCGCCGCTGCGGACGCCTACAGTGCCCAAAGGTAGATTGTTCCACAAATGCAAGCCGACGATCGCATCAACATCAGGATTCTTCAAAACACCCGCTTCAATCATCGGTTTTGCGCCTCCTGGCCCTTCTTCGGCGGGCTGAAATATAAATTTTACTTTACCCGAAAAGCTGTGTTTGTGCTTTGCGAGATAACAGACAGTACCGAGGGCGATCGCAGTGTGGCCGTCGTGACCGCAAGCGTGCATAATTCCATCATGCTGCGATCGATAATCCACCTCATTTTCTTCTTGAATAGGCAAAGCATCCATATCCGCCCGAATTGCCAAAACCCGCCCCGGTTTGCCACTGTCTATAGTGGCGACAATACCAGTTTTAGCAATATTAGTTTCATGCTCAATTCCCCATTCCTGCAACTTTTGCGAGACAAACTGCGCCGTTAAATTTTCATCAAAACTCAACTCCGGTCTTTGATGCAAAAGGCGACGCCATTCGACTAGCTGAGGCTGCAAATTTCTAATTTCCAGCCGCAACTGAGATAAATCGACAGAGGTGAAATTCGGTAAAGTAGAAACCATTTTTTATTCTCCTTATAGCAATTCTGAATGAATAATTTGTGAAACTCTCTCTTCTCTTTCTCTGTGCTCTCTGCGCTCTCTGCGGTTAAAATAAAATCTTAGTTTTTAACCGCAGAGGACGCAGAGTACGCAGAGGAAGAGAAGAATGAGAAAGAGAGGTGTTGAGAATAGGGTTATTTAGAAGTCTGAGGAACTAAATTAACCCCTGGCAGTAACTGTTCTAAATCTAAATCTGAAGCAATTTTAGCTAATTTAGCAAGGTCAGTCGGGTCATCTAAATGCGGCAAAATACCCAACACAGGTATTTGAGTCAGCGACTGGATCAAATCAACGGGCGCTAAATCGGCAATTTCTTGTTCAGAATAAGCTTTAACGCAATTGAGCACAATTCCTCTCAGCTTAAAACCAGTGTGTCTGGCGAGAGCAACATTCGCCACAGCTTGCCCGATCGCCCCCAACCTCACAGGTACTACCAAAACCCCCCTCAGCCGCCAATCCCTGGCAATATCTGCCACAGTCAGTTCCCGCGTTACAGGCGATCCCAGCCCTCCCAAAGCTTCCACTAATACAAAATCCTTGCGCTCAGAGAGGCTTTGCCACGCCGTCCAGACCTTTTCGAGCTCGATACGTCTCCCCTCCCGTTCCGCAGCAATCGGCGGTGCTAGAGGCGCATCAAAGTGCAGCGGATTGAGTTCTTCGGGGGATTGGTCGAGGGAAAACAAACGGGTGTAGAGTTCGCGATCGCCCGTTCCTGTTTGCATGAGTTTCATAAGTCCCAAACTGCGATCGGGAAAATACATTTGCCAATAAGCAGCCAGAGCGCTGGTCAAAACAGTTTTGCCCGCGTCGGTATCAGTTCCAGCAATTAGCAGCGAGTTCATTGACAAATAGCTAACAAGTAATTGGCCTCAACCTCAGTCTAGGGGAATTTTGCCAGAAGTTTAGAGTTCTGGCGATGGTGCGGGTGTTGGTGCTGGTTCCGGTTCCGGCGCTGGTTCCGGTTCCGGTTCCGGCGACGGTGCAGGAGTTGGGGCAGGTTCCGGTGACGGTGCGGGAGTTGGGGCAGGTTCCGGCGATGGTGCGGGTGTTGGAGCCGGTTCCGGTGTTGGCGCGGGTGTTGGCGCGGGTGTTGGCGACGGCGCGGGCGTCGGTTTGGGTGCGGGAGTTGGTGCGGGCGCCGGTTTGGGCGCCGGTTTGGGCGCGGGAGTCGGCGCGGGCGTCGGTTTGGGTGCCGGAGTTGGTGCCGGAGTTGGTGCTGGGCTTGGTTCCGGCAAAGGTTCTGGGTTCGGTTCCGGCAAAGGTTCTGGGCTTGGTTCCGGCAAAGGTTCTGGGCTTGGTTCCGGCAAAGGTTCTAGGGTTGGTTCCGGCAAAGGTTCTGGGCTTGGTTCTGGCACAGGTTCTGGGCTTGGGGTTGCCAAAGGTTGCGGGGTTGGGGTTGGCAAAGGTAGCGGGTTTGGTATCGGAGTTAGTGTCGGCGTGGGATTTATGAGTGCTGGCGTAGTCGGAGTGGGTTTGGGGCGCGAATTGTTGAGAAATGAGCCGACTAAAGCCCAGGAACCGAAGCCTGTCAAGATGACTAAGCCGGCCAGCAGTCCGATCGCAGCAATGGGATTGTCCCAAAAAGACTCGGCAGCAGGCTCAATTAACGGGTCTGGCTGGTTTTTTTGCGGGTGGGAACTCTGGGCGACGGGCTCTGGCGGTCTGCCCACGGCCACCGTTGCTATTAGCGAAGGGTTTGTCGGTACCACTGCTGGCGGCGCGGGCGGTACAGTTGGCTGGCTAGGTTTAGGATTAGTTTGGGCGTCGAGTGCTTGGGCGACTTCGCTGACAGATTGATATCGATCGCCCGGAGACCGGCTCAACATCCGATTGAGCACCAAAGCCAAACCCGTGCTCACCTGCGCTTGCTGCTGCCAATTCCACTGCAGCGTTGTTTGATCGAGCAATTCCTGCGGTTCTTTGCCTGTCAGCAGGACGATCGCCGTTACAGCTAAAGCGTAGAGGTCGCTGCTGGCTGTTGCCCGCCCGCTTTGCAACTGTTCCATCGGCGCGTAGCCGATTTTACCGACAGTTGTTGCGTGGGCTGTTCCTTCGGGAGACTGGACTTTGGTGGCGAGTTCCTTCACCACTCCAAAGTCAATCAGCACCGGCATTTGGTCGTTTTCGCGCCGAATTATATTTTCTGGGGAGATGTCGCGGTGGATGATGCCGCGGGCGTGGATGTGAGCGAGTACCGGCAGCATTTGCCGGATAAATACCAAGACTTCGGCTTCGGTGAAGGTGCGACCATTTGAAGTTCGATCGAGCATTAGTTCGCGGTAAGTCATCCCTTCCACGTAATCCTGCACTAAAAACAAACGCTGGTTTTCTTCAAATATTGCCCGAAACTGGGGAATTTGTGGGTGCCCAATTTGGTAAAGTATTGCCGCCTCTCTTTGAAACAATTCCTTCGATTTTTCCAAAACGTATGGCCCGCTTTGCACCGGAATCAATTCCTTCAGGGCGCAGCGTTCTTGAAACCGTCCCAAATCTTCTACTAAATAAGTCCTGCCAAATCCTCCTTGACCTAAAATATTCACCAAACGGTAGCGGTTTTGTAGGAGAGTTCCAATAGCAATAGGTGGCTGCATAAGTTTAAGTAGAAACTGTTAAAAAATAGACGATCGCTCACAGACTTAGTAATGCTAGGTCTTTAATGCTCTTGAGCAGACTTCACTCTCTGTAGTCCCCAGTCCCGACCAAAGTTAGTATTTTACATTTTTTTGACATTCTTGGACGCCATGATGGTCAGAAACCGGGTTTTTTCACGAAAACACAGAGGTTGCCACCTGCATATCCGATCGAAAACCCGGTTTCTGCGTCAATATCTCAAGGGAGAAATGCACGATTTTTCGTAGAAACCGGGTTTTTTGGCCTTAGCCCTAATAAATTGTCGCCCCCCGGCCTAAGCCCTACATCTCTATAAAGCTTGAGATTATTTATGGGAGATGTCTACTGACTACTGTCAACTGCCAACTGCCAACTGCCAACTGTCAACTGTCAACTGTCAACTGTCAACTGTTAAGCTTTGCTTTCACCATGTCTTGAATTCTGTTACCGTCTGCTTTGCCCTTAAGCTGCTGCATTGCCTTACCCATCACCTTGCCCATATCTTTTGCAGAAGTAGCGCCAACCGAAGCAATCACTTCGTCAACGACTTGACTCACCTCTTCGTCTGACATTTGCGCCGGCAAATACTCTTCAACAATTGCCAACTCCGCCTCCTCTTGTGCCACTAAATCTTCGCGGCCACCTTTGCGGTATTGTTCGATCGAATCCCGGCGCTGTTTGGCTATTTGCATCAAAATTTCCATTTCTTGAGCTTCTGTCAGCGTTTCTTGCCCGGAGGGACGAAGGCTGACTTCTTTTTCGAGAATAAATTTCTTGATGCCGCGAACTGTTTCCAAGCGAACTTTGTCCTTGGACTTCATGGCTGCTTTGATTTCTGCGTCAATGCGTTCTCTTAAGCTCATCGATTTCTACCTTGCTTTGCCCGATATCAAAAATCTGGAGTATGCTCCGATTCTTAACTTTTTTTACAGTATTTTTCCAGTTTATTGCCTGTTGGTGGCATTTTTATCGCCTTGAACCCGGATGCCTTGGGCTTTCGCCTGAATTTGGGGTGGCTGCACTTGCAGCCTCAGCCCCAAATTGACTCTCGCTAGAATTTTTAGACGCAGGGGCACAAGTGCGATCGTACTTCGGCCAGTACAGAGTTCGCTAGAACTCACATCTTGCACCATTCTCAAGAACAGGCAAGATGCCTGTTCCACAAAGAGTAGATTTTCTTGTGGAACAGGCCGAAAAGCCTGTTCCTAAAAAGCTTATTGACAATGGTGCAACTTTTCAGCTAGAACCCACATTCCACACGCTGGGGGTGTCACACAGCATAATTACGCAGAATGCTCTATCTTTACAGTAATAAATTATGCCCTTAAAAAGTAATTTATCCGTTAATGTACGGTATTCTAGTATAACTTATAGTTTTATTAGTGGATAAAAATAAGTAAAAACCGATTGTGACCGTTGAGGGTGCCGAAAGTGGGCTAGAAACCCGGTTTCTCGGACATATTTCTGCAAGTGCTATTCAATTGGCCTAACTTAACACTTGTGGTCGCCTCGAAAGTTAAATCTATTAAAAAATTGGCTAATATTTCTAGTTTCAGATGGTAAGATAGCGATGGAATAAACGTCCTGCAAGAGGCCTGCTGTGATCCGTTCTGCTACTTTACCGCTTCCGCTTCCCGAGCCGCCGGTTTCCGCTCATGACCGTCTGCGGCTGTTCTCCGGTTCTGCTAATATTCCCCTCGCCCAAGAGGTGGCTCGCTATCTGGGGATTGATTTGGGGCCGATGGTTCGCAAGCGGTTTGCTGATGGGGAACTCTACGTTCAAATTCAAGAATCGATTCGGGGTTGCGATGTTTACTTGATTCAGCCAACTTGCTGTCCGGTAAACGATCGCCTCATGGAATTGTTAATTATGATCGATGCTTGTCGCCGCGCTTCGGCTAGACAAATTACTGCTGTCATTCCCTATTACGGATATGCTAGGGCTGACCGCAAAACGGCCGGAAGAGAGTCGATTACGGCAAAATTAGTGGCTAATTTGATTACGGAAGCTGGGGCAGGTCGCATTTTGGCGATGGATTTGCACTCGGCTCAGATTCAAGGTTATTTTGACATTCCTTTCGATCACGTTTACGGTTCGCCGGTGCTTTTGGATTATCTGGCGAGCAAGCAATTGACGGATATTGTTGTGGTTTCGCCGGATGTTGGCGGAGTCGCTAGGGCGAGAGCTTTTGCCAAAAAGCTTGGTGATGCTCCCCTGGCAATTATTGACAAGCGCCGCCAAGCTCACAACGTGGCAGAAGTGATGAACCTCATCGGTGATGTCAGGGGCAAAACTGCTGTGTTGGTGGACGACATGATCGATACTGCCGGCACGATTTCTGAAGGTGCGAGATTGTTGCGCCGCGAGGGTGCGAGGCAGGTTTATGCTTGTGCTACTCATGCGGTGTTTTCGCCTCCGGCGATCGAGCGTTTGTCTAGCGGGATTTTGGAAGAGGTAATTGTTACAAATACAATTCCTGTGCCGGAAGAGAACCGTTTTGAGCAGTTGACGGTGCTTTCGGTAGCGAATTTGCTCGGAGAAACTATTTGGCGGATTCACGAAGATAGTTCTGTAAGTAGTATGTTCCGCTAGACAGGAAAGGCGCTTTTTGAATGTTTGTTTTAGGGTGCGTTAACAAGAGTGTAACGCACCGTTTTTTTGCCCAATAGTGCGATCGTTTCCCGCAAGTAATCAGCCCAGGCGCATCTAAATTTTACTGTCAAGTCCCATCAAATTCTTGTGGAGTCGGCGTCCCGCCCGCCCGGAAAATACAATTTAGATGCCCAACAGCTTATCCAGTTCCTCGGTAAAATAACGGTTATAAGTTTGTAGTAAGGACTCAAGTCCTCATAAAATTCGCTCGGACTTTAGTTCTCACTACGAACCAATGTGACGATCGCCGATCGATCGCACTTGGTACCACCGGAACAAGAGATGGTAGAATTCTATCTTGTTGTTGGAAGAGGGCGACTTTTTTATATTCTAGATAAGTCTCATCACAATAAGGAGCCAATAGGGAAAAATCATGAAACATTCACTTGTACGAACAGTGGCCGCACTGGCAGGTTCAGCAATTTTAACACTTGGCGCGATCGGTTCGGCTAAAGCATTTACTTTTGACGAAACCGAAATTAACCAAGACCGAGTAATTGTCATCGCCCAACCCCGCCCTTTCGGCGGCCACCAATTGCTAATTGTAGAACAAGTATCTGACAAGCGAAAATGCTGGAGCGAAAGCGGATCTAATCCCGTGAAAGTCGATCCGTTATTAGTTACTTTTGATTTTACCGGTATTTGTGGCCGCGCAACAGACAGCAACGGCTTTTCAATTCGCATGGCCGGCACAGATTTAGCATTAAAATACACCCTGACTTTGGAAAGTGTTGATGGTAACGTTCTACTAATGGGAACCCCGGTAGATTACCAAGGTAAATCTGTGATTATCGGTCGCACAAATGGCGATCTTAACGAATTCATGAAAATTACTCTCGATCCTGCTTGGCGCTTGAGTAAAAGAGCTTATCAAGGCCGCACATTAGGTCACTTTTATTTCACTACCAATCAATCCGCACCGGGAGAAATTGGCAATGCCGGAGGCAATACCGAAGTAATACCGCAGCCAACACCGCAGCCAACACCCCAGCCAATACCGCAGCCAATACCGCAGCCAATACCAATACCCATACCGCAGCCAGTACCGCAGCCAGTACCGCAGCCAGTACCGCAGGAAATACCAATACCGTAGGCAATACTGGCTTTTCTACCATTCGGAGATAGCTACCGATGATATGATATCTACGCTTCGGAAATCAAAGAAGCTGTGGGCTTTGGGTTTGTAGCCCGGTTTTCTCAAAATAATACTTTGCGGCCGCAACTTGCTGTTACCAGAGAGCAATTGGTATCTTTAGTTGGGGAATCTTTGAAATGAATACAAGGTGCTAATATCACATTTCCTAGCCATATTTCTCTCCCTCAATTTAGCGACGTTGATATTTCCCGCTGGAGTGCCGGAAAAGTTCTATTTGCGCGAGACAACAAGATAGTTAGCGGCTATCAAGATGGAACTTTTAAACCTACGCAGCCCGTCACCCGCGCTGAATTGATGGGGTGCGCCATCGAGGGGCGGAATTTGCTTTGTCGGCGGGAATGCAGCCGAATTTAGTTGCTAAAGAGTGGTCTAAAACTTTTTCAGACATTCAGAATTATTGGGCTGCTTCTATTATTACTCAAATGTCTTCTTAGGAATGAGAATTAAATAAAATCCACTTTTCCTGTTTGTTGTGGGATGGGCGTCCCGCCCGTCCCCGATAGACGGGCGGGACGCCCATCCCACAAGAAAAAAGGGAAATTATTTAATTGAGGATCCTTATTGTTCTGTTGCTGCCACTATTAACGAAATGGACTCGGTTTGCTTTCGAGAATTCTGCAAAGCGCAATTACGCGGTGGCTACTTTGCGGATGCTGAAATGCGTCAACGCTTAGTAGGATTATTGTAGGGTGCGTCACGGAAGCGAATGCAAAATAATTGGGATTTTCCCAAGTGACTCACCCTACCTGATAATAGTACGTCACAGGAGGAAGTACAAAATAATGGGTGTTTTCTATCTAAAGAGACGGGCCCTATATTAAGTGGACATTTGTCAACTGTCAACTGTCAACTGTCAACTGTCAACTGTTTACGCTACACCGTAATCAGTATACGGCCGTTTGTATGGGGGTTGCAATCCCAAAACAATATCCTCTCTCGGTACTCCCATTGCAACTAATTCCTCCGCCGGATTTTGGTCGGTTAAATTTTGCTGAAGCCAGATTTTTCCATCTTTGATGTCAATGTGAATGATGCTTCGATAAATCCGGGTTAAGTGTTCCCAGCCGACATTCATCCACTGATAATGATCTCGTTCTGTGTCGCAGATAAGTTGCACTTCGACTTCATCATCGGAAACATCATCTTCGGCATAACGGGTGATTAATGTCTGAACATATTGACGATATTGAGCTAGTTTGTCCATTGCACAATTACCTCATTTGTTGGATCGTATACGATTAGCAACACCTGATACTGTTGTACCGCAGTTTGAGTAAACTCATACTGAAAAAATGTTCTATACACTTCAAATGGAACTGCCAAGTACAATTTGCGATTGGGTTCCACCGATGCCAAGGCAAGCCGATAACTGAGAAATTGCCCCAATGCAGCATAAAAGTCTGTAATCGCAGAGGAATTGAGGAAGCTTTTGATTTCGACTGCAATTTTCTCCCCACCTCGCTCCGCTGCGACTAGCCTTTCTGCTCCCAAATCGACCTGAAAGTTAACATTACCAAACTTAAACTTTAGTGGATCGGCAGTAATCACCCACTGTTCTTTTTGAAGGGCCCGTTTTACGGATTCGTGGAAGGTATCTTTGGCAGACACAAACAAATTCTCAGCGCGATTGCAAATAACTATTAATTATACCGAAATCGCGGTATATTGTCAATCGGTACAATACTAATTGTATAAATAGTTTCAATTTTTAAGTTAATTAGGACTAAAGTCCTCATATTACTTGTTTCCTGACTCTGTTTCCTTGCGTTTCTTCTTAGAGGCTGGTTTCCGATTTTTCGGAACCGGGATTGTCTCTGATTCTTGCTGTGCGATGTCTGGGGTTACTTTACACAAGTCATTTAAGGAAAGTTTTTGTTGCGATTCGAGTTCGTTTAGCAAGTTGGAGGCTGTTTCTAATATTTGTTTTCCCTGTCTAGCTTGAATAGTAGTTTTATTTTCGATCGCATCTAGCAACACAAAAACTGAGACTGTTTGCCAAATATCTAAATCGTCGCCGACGACATCGCAAGCAGAGACAATTTTGCCGTTTTGTGGGGCGTGAATTCCTAAGCCGGAATCTTGAATTAACGGCTGGATTTCTGCTAGACTTAAATTCGCAAGGTCGCTAATTTTATGTTCGAGCGATACTAAATCTGCTAAATCTGGCAAGTTGACCGATTCTGCGGCTAAAGCATCGAATTTAAAGGTAAGAGTTTGATTCAGCGGATCGGAAATGGCATAAATTGATTGAATTTGCGATCGACTAACCGCACCTTTAGCGAAAAAATCTCTACCTTGCGGGGCGATCGCAATTTTCCCATTTTCAGCCACCTCCAAGCTTTCCAAACTAACCAGAGTCGCCGCCGTAGTCTTCACAAAAATCTCGTCTAACCCCAGCAAATCCGCCAATTCCTTCAAAGTTGGTGCAGGTTCAAACTCAACACCCGCCCGCAAAATGAACTCTTCCAACACGTTAAACTCGCGCGGTTCGCTAATCGCCACCTCCAGCGGAGTTTGGCGGATTGCAAAGCGGAATTGACGCGCCGCCAACACAGACAAACCCGGATTTTGTTGCTCAATTTGTTCGGCTAGCGAACTTAAATTCGAGTCAATTGGTTTAGTTGAGGACGCTAGAGACATCTACAAAACCTCCGCAGTGACGCACCGTTTTTGAAACTTCCTGATACATTTTTCCCACTGTACCTGTTTGTTGGGTAAATAAATCGTGGCAGCCGACAACTACCAGCAATTCTTGAGCGCGGGAAAATGCCACATTCACCCGTTCCGGTTCCTTAGCAAATCCAATATCGCCCCTAACATTATTGCACACTGTGCTGACAATAATTACAGGCCTTTCCATGCCTTGAAATATGTCAACCGTACCAGTGCGGATGCTCAAAGCAGGGAATCTATCGCCTTCGATTCTGTCTTTAATTGCATTTAATTGAGCAGCATAAAAAGTGATAATTCCGATTTCTTTCGGTGGTTCACCGTCGGCAACTTTGGGCTGCCAAGCTATCTCCATTTGTTCGCACAAACGCTCGATCGCATCAATCTCCTTGACATTCAACCGCGAAGTACCCTGTTTTTCCTCTTCAAACCCTTGTGCCACGGGCGTTTTCACCCACAGAATGTGATTATTTTCTTGAATGATTCTACCTGCGAGGTTGTGGGCGCGTTTGGTGTCTGCTTCCTGAATGCCACAGTTGAGCTTTTGCTGGTAAAACTGATTGATTGCGCCCATAATTTGCGGGTGCATTCGGTATTGAGTTGTCAGCATCTTTTTGATGCTGTCGCTGGCAGTTTCAAACAATACTTTGAACAAAGATTCTTTTATGAAGCTAAGTTCGTCTCCGGTACAGCCGATGTCTTCGGCAATATCGTCGATCGTACTTTGATTAAACATCGGCGGCAATTGCCGATGATCGCCCACTAATACTAACTTTCTACCTTTCAAAGCGGGGATTAACAACTCTGGGGGAGTGCATTTGCTAACTTCGTCAATGATGACTGCATCAAAGCTGGGAAAGTTTTTAGTAAAATCGAAACTGGCAGCTTGCACGCAAGTAATGCCGATAACGTTGGCATTGTCAATATAAATTTGCTTTAAATCGTTGCGGTCTTTTTCTGATGGATTGCGGAGTTTTTGAATCCAATCTGTCACAAAGGTTTGAGAACGATTTAGCGCTGTTTCTTCTTGTTCTAATTTCCTCTGCCAAGTTTTGAATAAACGCTTAATTTTGTTCAAAAAAGCTACGGTGAATAATCCTGTATTCGGAACTTCTGGCTGATATTGAGTCGGGATAGTTTGCCATGCTGACTCCCACCAATTTCTTTCGACAAGTAATGCTGCTGTCGGTTGCTGCTGTTGCAGTTGAGCGTTAATTTCGCTCAACTCTGCTTGAAGTTCGGCGAGTTGCTGCTGCGAAGTTGCAGCCGCAGTTTGCAGCGGGGATAAATGCTCGTCAAGACTATTTTTGATAGTCTCCAAAACCCCAAAAGGATCTAAGTCAGCAATTGATTTTTCAAGCTGAATCAGGCTGGCTTTCCAAGCCTCAACTTGCTTGACAAACTGCTGCGGTTGCTCCCAAATATTCGATTTTTGGGCGAGATATTGTTCGGCTAAAATTCGCAATTTTTCAGGGACGTTTGGCTGTTGGACAATTGCTTGCAATAAATTAGTAACTTCGCTAATTTTTAAGTTTGCCTCTTGCTGCGCTGTTTCTACCTGAAGTTTAGCGGCGGCTATTTGCTGCTGGCTTAATGTTTGACCGATTTTATCTAATAATTGTTGCTGTTTGATAAGCTGCTGTTCGGTTTCGGTTTTCAGGGGAACCACGCACTGACGCGCATTGGCGAGGATACTGTGCAGCAATTCTTTGACTAGGCGATCGAAGGTAGCCTGGATCTGATTTGGCTGCAAGGATTGACTGTAAAATTGTTGAATGCTACCTAAGAAAGTGCGAGCTTTTTCGATGATAAATTTGCGCTGACTTTGGCTGACTTGGGAGTAGCTGGCGAAGTCTTTGGCTAGTTGCTGCCACTGTGTTCGATCGCCCGCAGAGAGCACGATCGGCGTTTGACTCAAATTTAGGTGCAGAAACTCGCTAAACCGGAACTGTTGCCCTTGTAGATCCTTAAAACCTGCGGTTTCTTCGTGGGATATCGCCTTTTGCAACCGATCCAAATCGGGCAAATTGATTTTGCATTTGGGCGGCACGATCGGCAATTTGAGCGATCGGGCAATTTTCAGCAATCCTGCGGGCAATTCTACCATATCATCCGTCAGCATTGCGCCCGTTTCCCAGCAAGTTTTCACAACTTCATAGAGCCCCGTATCAGCCGTCTCAATCCACTGTGCAACAGCGACGACAACGGCTGCAATTTCCGCTTTTCGCAGTTCCAAATTCTTGATTTTCTGTTCGAGATTTTGGCGGTGTATCTGATTTTGCCGATCGCCCAATTCGAGTTGATTCACAGCCTCAGACATCTGCCGCGACACCCGCAACGACTCTGCAACCGTTGACATAGCGTGACAAATATCATCAGCGCGATCGAATGCCGTCTTAAATTCCGATATTTGCGCCGCTACAGTTTCCTGCAGCCAAACAGCAATCCCAAACGCGCCGCAAGCAGGGCGATCGAAGCCTATTTGAATAGCATGGCTAGCGGCAATCCGCACATTTGCCATAAAGTTTTCTACTAAAACATTGCCTTCTGAATAGGGTTTTAGTCGGGGCATAAACTCGGCAACTTCGGGAGATTCCCAGTTGACATTAGGCGCATCCAGCAGATTTTCTAACCCACTAACTAGAGATTCAAGCTCGCTTTTGTCGGTTAAATTCCGTTCATAATCTGCTGCTTGCTGGTTGCACTTTTCCTCAATATTTGCTTTACTGTCGTGCAGGTGTTTTAATTCATTAAAAAAATCTCTCTCTGCGGCACAGTAGGCGGTAAATCGCTCTGAGTCTGCCACCAACTGCCGCAAAGATTTGACATTAGTCAGGCGCTGCGAGAGCTTTTGTTCGCAGTCAGTCGCCGTATTTTGCAGCCAAGTGCCGATCGCATTTTCCTCCAAAAACGGCTGCCCTTCTTCCTGCACCTTATGAGCTTTTCCCTTCCGCAAAGCCCGAATCGCCGGATTGTGAACTAACCGACTCAAAGCATTGTCTACAGCCAAATTTGCTTGGGAAGCAATGAGCGTTTTGCCACCCTGACGGGCAATTTGATAGCAAATCTCCGCAATCACAGTCGTTTTGCCCGTTCCCGGCGGGCCTTGAATCAAAATTAAATCCCGCGCCGAAAGCACCGTTTCTACGGCGGCCAGTTGATCGTCATTAGCATTGCGATTTAATAAGTTTTCCCGATCCAATTTAATCATTTTTTCGGGCATTCTCGCCTGAGAAGAGTCGAATAAAAACTCACTCAAATAGGGATTTTGAGCGCGGCCATCTGTCAGCATTTTTAAAGCTTTTTTCTTACGTTCAATCTGACTGATATCGCCCGCCGCCTCAAAATACAAGAATCCTTGTTTGGGCATTTGATATCTGCCGCCCGCCATGCGAGATCCTAAATCAACATCTAACTTAATCCGTAATTTACCATGTTCAAAGTCTATTTCGGCGATGCTGCCTAATGTCTCTCCATCGCGGCTGCTTCTGCTTCCGGGCGGCGAATCAAACAGGATAATTTCTTCATTTCTGGCTTTTTTCAGCCTTTCGCGAAAGTCGCCCAATTCTAAGGGATTTTCCTCATAGCCATCAAGAGTTGCGGAATTACGCTCAATTTCAAAAGTGACGATTTTGAAGCCGGAACCGTAATTGTGTCCTCGGAAAGGTACACAAAATTGACGCGCTTCGGCGATGCGTTTTTCCACATTTAAAAAAGTATGCCAAACTTTTAGTTGTTCCGTAGTTGGTATGTGTCTGTCGTCCCAAAATGGCATTTGTTGGACGCGGGCGATCGACTTTACAGGAATTGGCGCTCTACTGTTAGCCAAAAGTCGCAACTGAACCGGCAAAGAATACCCATCTTTCCTCCCTCTGGGAACCGCCACCAAACCAGCATCCAGCAGTTTTAAACCGCCAATTCCGTCTTCACAGCGTACAGTTGCTAACAACCGCAAAGTGCGATCGGCTTTTTGCAACAATTGGGGTAATTCAAAATCATCTCCATCCGTAGCAAGCAGCAATTCCCAGATTTCTTCTTCCGAAAATCTCTCATTTACCTTTTGGCGACGCACGTAGAAAAGATTGTGGGATTTGCCAGCTATCTCCGACATCAGAATTTCCGCACGTTCTCTGCATTCCCAATCGCAATATTTCCCTAAAGCCGCTTCTCCTTCTATATCCCGAATAAACTTATTAATTGTGCGATCGCCACTAAATTTATATCCCCAATCTTCTGTTACTAAAGATGGCATATTTAGATTTTAGATTTTAGATTTTAGATTTTAGATTGGATTTAAGATTAGCACATCGGAACTTGTACCGACACATTGGTGTCAATAACCAGCCTGAAACCCCTGAGAAATCTCGCTTTTCGCTGAGTCTAGATCCCCCTAAATCCCCCTTAATAAGGGGAGTAGGGGTTGACTTTGAGTACGCTCTTGTCCCCCCCTTATTAAGGGGGGTTAGGGGGGATCGCTCCCTAACTGTCAAACAGCAGACCCATACTACTTTTAACGTTAAGTTGACACAAATGATGCCGACAGAACCGCTAAATCCCAAAGATTAAGGTGTGCCGAAGCCCACCCGGAGGCGATCGAATTAAACAGTTGAGAATCAAAAGGGCGAACGATGGGACTTGAACCCACGAATGGTGGTACCACAAACCACTGCCTTAACCACTTGGCTACGCTCGCCGTATCTGTTTTAACTATAGCATCATATCTCAGCACAAGTCTAGGGGTAAGGCAAAAATATTTTGAAATATTTCTGAGCGTCCCTGAACCGGACAGATCGATGGTGCCTCAAGTTCCAAGCACAGTAAGACTATAGCACAATTTTCGCTCCGCGCGATCGGCCTGTGCGATCGGCAATTATCTCGCCCTCAGCACTTATGCGGCGTGGGTTCGGCAGCTCTGGCAGCGTCCCGATTCGATCCAGCGCATTAAAATAGCCTTATCAGCCCAGGCGCATCTAAAGTCCAGTTTGGTAAAACTCACCTCTGGCACCATTTTTAAGAACAGGCTTTCCGGCCTGTTCCACAAAGAATGAATTTCTTTTAGGGTGGGCTCTTCTAGCCCGCCCCTAAAAGCCTGATTGAGAATGGTGCAACATCTCAGATGAAATGCTTGTGGGGTGTCCAGCCCGAAAAATACAACGCCAGAAGCGGGACAGTTATGAACCCTCTCTCTTCTGTCTCTTCTCTCTTCCCTATTCCTTCGCGCCGCTTCGCGTCTTCGCGGTTCGTTTAAAAAAAACTCTTCTCCGCAATCCAAAATCTAAAATCTAAAATCTAAAATCGATATGAGCTACTGTATCAACCCAGAATGTCAAAATCCTCAAAACTCCCACACCGCCAAATTTTGCTTAAACTGCGGCTTTAACCTGTTGCTGAGACAGCGATATCGCCCGATTGAACTTTTAGGTAGAGGCGGATTTGGTAAAACTTTCCTAGCAATTGATCAAGACATCCCATCTGTACCGCGCTGTGCAGTCAAGCAATTTTATTTTTACGACCGTGACCCCGAAATTTTCAACAAAGCCGTTGAATTATTTCGCCAAGAAGCCGTCCGTTTAGACGAACTAGGAAAACACCCGCAAATCCCCACATTATTAGCCTGCTTTGAACAAGAAGGTCATATTTATTTAGTTCAAGAGTTTATAGAGGGAGCGACTCTTAAACAAGAATTAGACAAGAGTGTATACGATGAAGAGCAAATTTGGCAAGTGCTGCAAGACTTATTGCCCGTGCTGCAATTTATCCACGACAAGCGCGTAATTCACCGCGACATCAAACCCGAAAATATTATCCGCCGACAGTCAGACAACAAACTCGTATTGATCGATTTCGGCATAGCCAAACTGCTGACTGATTCAGCGATACTCCGTTCAGCAACGCTCATCGGCAGTCAAGATTATGTAGCTCCCGAACAAATGCGCGGCAAAGTATTTCCTGCTAGCGACCTTTACAGTTTAGGGGTTACTTGCATTCGCCTAATGACGCAAGTTCCTCCCTTGGATATGTACGACTGCAACAACGAGCGCTGGTGGTGGCGCGAGTTTCTTCCCAAAGCCACGAGTATTAGCGATGAGTTAGGTGAAATTTTAGATAAATTGCTGCAAACTCGTCTCACTCAGCGGTACAGTTTTGCTACGGAGGTTTTGCAAGATATCACAGCAGCTTTAGATATTCGCCATCAACATTTGCTTTCGCCCAAAAAGCCGATCGCTCCTGCTCTTAATCATAGCGACAACTCAACCGATATCAGCGCGCTACAAAGTCCTGATTCTCGGATTTTACCCACAAATGCCGTAGCCAATTCCGCAGAAACTTTTCCCTTATCTGTTACTTCAAATCTCGATCAAACCATGATTTCTGCACGGGGAATTAATTATACCAAACTACGAGATTTTTTGTCAAACAAAAAGTGGAAAGAAGCCGATCGCGAAACTTGGGGCTTGATGTGTCAATCTCTTTCCCAGCAACCGGGAACTCAGCTAGAAATTAGCCAAATTTACCAGATCCCCTGCGAAGATTTGCACACAGTCGATCGCCTTTGGCTGCACTACAGTCAAGGTCGGTTTGGCTTCAGCGTCCAAAAACAAATTTATGAAAGCGTTAAGGGAGACTATATCAGATTTTGCGATCGGGTCAACTGGCAAACCTACAATTCTGCTACTACTTTAGGGCAGATTAAATTTAGTCAGCAAGCACCAATCGGACACCTCCCCTCTCGCAGTTGGGTTGGCGGCATTCAGTGGCTGCGACACCTCGATGCCCTGTCAGCAAAATTAACCGAGTGCGACAATAATCCTGCTTGTAAATTGTAATTTGGTCTACCGACTCACTAAGTAAAATTTCATATTTAAACTCTACCTGAAAGCAGAGAAATTTGTCGAGCTAGATGTATCCATCGACCGAGGCTCGGTGCGATCGCTTGTCGCACAATGGATTAAGGCGAACACAGATAAAGTCTGCCATCCTTGAGACTTTAACAACAGAACTAAAAAGAGGTACCGATCCATGTTTTTTCATAAAAAAGAATTAATGGCTGCAGTCACAGTAGACGAAGCCAACCCCCGTTTTGCCCAATTGCTGCTAGAACAGTTTGGCGGAGCAACAGGAGAACTGACAGCAGCTTTGCAATACTGGGTGCAGTCATTCCACTGTGAAAATCCAGGGATTAAGGATATGCTCCAAGATATTGCGATCGAAGAATTCAGCCACTTAGAAATGGTGGGCCAACTCATAGAAATGCACACCAAAAACGTTGACCAAACAGAAGCTTACAAAAGCACTTTGTTTGCCGTGCGTGGCATAGGCCCACACTTGTTGGACAGCCAAGGTCAAGCTTGGACAGCAGCTTATATCAACGAAGGCGGGGATGTGGTGCGCGATTTGCGCGCTGATATCGGCGCGGAAGCAGGAGCCCGCCAAACCTACGAAGAGTTGATTAAACTAGCACCGGATATGGGAACGAAAAAGACGTTGCAGTTTTTGCTGACTCGCGAAATTTCTCACACTCAAATGTTCATGAAAGCTCTGGAATCTCTCGGTAAACTCACCGATCCGATGTTCGGCAACATTCCGCCAGATAACACCGTAGATCTCTACTTTAACTTGTCCACAAATGGCAAGGATGAACGCGGCCCTTGGAACTCGGAACCCACTTTCAAATACATTGCCGATCCCGCTCCCAAAGGTTAATTTGTGAGTTGTGTAGCGTGTGTGGCTTAGAAGATTTAAGCCCAGTGTTAAGTAATTTTTAAGCCGCACACCTTCTTTTTGAGGGTGTGCGGCTTAGAAGATTTAAGCCCAGTGCGTAGGTTGGGTTGAGGAACGAAACCCAACATTTTCTCTACAATTTTCCTTAACTGAACCTTATTGATTTTTAAGCCACGCACCCTAGGATATCGAACTTTTGTGTTGAGTATTTTTCAAGTCACGCGCCCAACGGTGTTATAATTATTTGAAATCCGGCTCGAACATTAACATCAAATCTATATTGAAATTGCGATCGACCTATTTATTAGTCTCTCACGGCAGCCGTGACCCCAGACCCCAACTAGCTTTGGAAAACCTAGGTCAACTGCTGTCTCAAACATTGGCTGACTCATTCCCCGCAGTCGCAACCGCCACCTTAGAACTCGGCCCCGCACCGCTGCACGAACAAATTTGCAGTTTTGGCGAACGTACACTGTCCCTGGGACTGACAGAATTGCAAATACTGCCTGTATTTTTATTGCCGGGAGTTCACGTCGCCGAAGACATACCGGCAGAGGTGGAAATTGCCCAACAAACTTTTGGTGACAAGCTAAAAATTGAATTGCGCCCGCATTTAGGTTCTCAGGAAGCAGGCTTAACAAAATTGGTGAAAAGTCAGATGGAAGAGGTGGCTTTTCTCCCCAATCTGCTATTGCCAAAATGGATTTTATTATCTCACGGCAGCCGTCGGCCCGGAGGTAACTCGACTGTTGAGAAAATCGCCAGCAAACTCGGTGCACAGACCGCTTATTGGTCGGTAAAGCCGAGTTTGTCAGAACAAATTGACAGTTTGGTTCGTGGTGGACAGCAGCAAATAGGAATTGTGCCATACTTCTTATTTAATGGAGGAATTACAGATGCGATCGCCAAAAATGTCGCACAGCTAAAGCAGCAATTTCCTGCGGCGGAACTTCATCTCGCAAATCCTCTAGGCCCAAGTGTACAATTAGCAGACTTAATTGGGAATTTAATTCAAAAATGAACCGCAGAGGCACAGAAGAGGTAAAGGAAGCAAGAAAAATGTCTTTAGGAAAAGTGTATTTAGTAGGTGCGGGGCCCGGAGATCCGGGTTTGATGACCTTGAAGGGAAAAGCTTTGTTAGAGTGCGCGGATGTGGTGATTTACGACGCTTTAGTCAGCCCTCAAATTTTGGCAGCAATCAACCCCCAAGCAGAACGAATTGATGCCGGAAAACGCAAAGGGCGTCACTCGTTAATGCAGGACGAAACAACTCAGTTAATGATAGAAAAAGCTGGAGATAATGCGATCGTAGTTCGTCTCAAAGGCGGCGATCCGTTTATCTTCGGCCGCGGTGGCGAAGAAATGGAAGAGTTGGTAAAAGCTGGAGTGTCGGTAGAAGTTGTGCCCGGTGTAACTTCTGGGATTGCGGCCCCTGCTTATGCAGGAATTCCTTTAACACATCGATCGTACAGTTCCTCAGTCACCTTTGTCACCGGTCACGAATCAGCGGGAAAATATCGACCGGAGGTAAATTGGCAGGCGATCGCCCGTGGCTCCGAAACCATTGTAGTATACATGGGAATCCACAATTTGCCTTACATTATCGGCCAGTTAACAGCAGCAGAATTAAGTGCAGAAACGCCCATAGCGTTAGTGCGCTGGGGAACGCGGCCGGAACAAGAAGAATTGATCGGGACTTTGGGTACAATTGTAGAGCAAGTTGAGGCGATCGGATTTGCAGCACCTGCGATCGCCGTAATCGGAAATGTCGTCAATTTGCACTCGATATTGTCTGGCTGTCGGCCCGTTTCTCAGACTGTAGAATAAGCGGGGAAATTGCCCCTAAATCCTCGTAGGGTGCGCCGGGCCGCGCACCTTACTGCTAAATCTATTTTTGGCGATTAGTTATGCTCGCCAACAACTAAGGATCGCGAATTAAATAACTTACAATTTTAATTGTTATTGTGGGATGGGCGTCTCGCCCGTCCAAAAAGGACG
>NZ_JAUBTT010000178.1:0-7945 GCF_036705125.1 Microcoleus sp. B7-D4 | reverse complement strand
CCAACACCTCCTACTCCCACACCTCCTACTCCCACACCTCCTACTCCCACACCTCCTACTCCCACACCTCCTACTCCAACACCTCCTACTCCCACACCTCCTACCCCAACACCTCCTACTCCAACACCTCCTACTCCAACACCTCCTACTCCAACACCTCCTACTCCCACACCTCCTACTCCCACACCTCCTACCCCTACACCTCCTACTCCCACACCTCCAACCCCTACACCTCCTACTCCCACACCTCCAACCCCTCCAACACCTCCTACACCAACCCCAACACCAGCCCCAACACCTGCTGGAATTACCGTTAATCCTGTAAGTGGATTAATCACGACAGAATCAGGGGGAACAGCAACATTTGATGTCACACTCAACAGCCCACCTACTGCTGATGTCAAAATAGATTTAGGAAGTTCCAATACAGCAGAAGGAATAGTTTCACCTGTATCGCTGACATTCAATTCTGGTAACTGGAATTCAACGCAGACAGTAACAGTGACAGGTGTTAACGACAACATTGTTGACGGCAATAAAGCTTACACAATTGTTACTGCCCCTGCTGTTAGTCCGGATAGCAAATACTCCGGGTTAAATGCAGCCGATGTCGCTGTTACCAACAATTCCCCAGCAACAGACTTAGCTGGAAACACTCCAAGTACATCCCTCAAAATCAATGCAACTTCTAATCTCAGAAACTATACTGATGCAGTGAGTAGTAATTATCCAGATTACTACAAATTCACTTTAGGAGCTAACAATGACTTCAATTTATCAGTCGATGGCGTGAATGAAGATGTTAAGCTTGAATTGCTGGACAGCAATCAAAATGTCATTACAACAGCCCAAAACTCCGGCACTACTTCAAAGTCAATAAACCGGATTTTGGAACACGGCACTTACAGCATTCGAGTTTCTTCAGTTAATAGTGCGGAGACTCCATACACTTTAAACTTGTCTGCTTTGCCTCGCCTTGCCGGTATCACAACCACAGGATATGAAGGCCCTGCCTCCACAGCTACAACTTCGCAGCCCACTTCAACGACTGGAACTACTGGAAATTCTTCGGGCAACATCAATAACAACTTCCTCGCCAATAATGTCCTCGCCACACCGCGTTTTACTCCGATTAGTGGCATCAACAATCTTGTCAGAAGCGTCCAGACTAATATATTCAGTTCGCCGAGCGCTAATAGCTTCTCGGACGCATCATATTCCTATGGTTTTGACGGCGGAAACGACCCAAAGGGTCGGTTGGTCTCTGCCAGTGTATCCAATGCACAAATAAATCTCGACAAATTCCGCGCCACACCCGGTTTTTCCGGTATCGACGGCCGCGGTTTCTCTGTAGCGATATTAGATAGTGGCATCGACTTAAACCACCCATTCTTTGGCCCTGACAGCGACTCAAACGGCATTAGCGATCGCATCGTTTATAACTACGATTTTGCCGATGGCGACGCGGATGCTAGCGACCAAGACGGACACGGATCGAACATTGCCAGCATTATTGCCTCCCAAGACCCAACCTATACCGGGATGGCACCAGGGGCTAAGATTATCGACCTCAAAATCAGAAAGGATACTATACCTGCTGGTAGTTCAGACGAAATTAATAAGTTTCCGTATGTTGAACAAGCCTTGCAGTGGGTATTGCAAAATGCAGATGCTTACAACATTGCCAGCGTTAATATGGCATTCGGCAGCGGTGAAAGTTTTACCAGTCCTACTTCACTCTACGGTATAGGAGATGAACTGGCAGCATTGGCCGCGAAGAATATAATTGTTGCCTCTTCATCCGGCAACCGTTACTTCCATTACCAGAATCCTCCAGGTGTAAACTACCCTTCAGCCGATCCGAATTCGCTATCGGTTAGCGCGGTATACAATTCGGATATAGGTAGTTCCTCTTTGGGAAATTATTTTGCAAATAAGGATAATAGCACTAATAATTTAGTAACTGCTAATACCACTGCTGCCGATCGCATTGCTCCATTTTCTCAGCGTAATGGGACATTAACCACAATTTTTGCTCCGGGGGCACCTATCACCGGGGCTGACAAAGATGGCGGTTTAAGCACCTATCACGGTAGCAGTCAAGCTACAGCCCACATTGGTGGTATCGCAGTATTAGCCCAACAGTTAGCACAGCAAAAATTTGGCCGCCGACTAACACCAACCGAGTTCGCCGACCTTTTGAAATCAACCGGTGTCACTATCAATGACGGCGACGACGAAGACGATAACGTTACCCGTACTGGTTTTAATTACAAGCGCGTTGATGTGCTGGCTTTGGGTCAAGGTATTGTTGGCAATCACCCGCCACTGTTAAACTACGGCCCGAATACAACTCCGTGGCATTTCCAGAACTTGCGAGTCAGCTATGGAAGGAACTTCAAATACACCTTTCCGACAAACACTTTCACAGATCCCGATCCGGGAGATAGCCTCACCTACTCAGCCACTTTAAAAAACGGTGAAGCTTTACCGTATTGGCTGACTTTCAACCAGAATACCCGCACCTTCCAAGGAACAATTCCAGGGCCCCGAAATTTGGAAATTAAATTAACAGCAACGGACACATGGGGTGCAACTGCAAGTGATGTCATTTTAATGAAACTATCCAAGTATGGTGCTGTCATTGACGGTTATATCTCCGGTGCGACTCTCTTCTTAGATGCCAACAAAAACGGTGTCCTCGATGCCGGAGAGCCATCAACTACTACTGACTCCAACGGTGAATACGATCTTGATATTCCCTTCGAGACTTTCGACAAAAATCAAAATGGGGAAATTGATTCATCAGAAGGTAATTTAGTTGCTTTTGGAGGCACTGACACCGCCACCGGCTTACCCCTAGAAACACCAGTCACCGCACCACCGGATTCTACTGTTGTCACCCTCTTAACCAGCTTAGTCGCTGACTTAATCGACAAAGGAGTTGCACCGGAAACAGCGCAATCTCTTGTCAAATCTTCTCTGGCGATTCCCGCTGATGTTGACATCACCGATTTCGACCCCATCGGCGCCACCAACAACAACGAACCGGGCGGCGTCCAAGTCTTAGCAGCAATGGTGAAAGTCCAAAACTTCATCACTCAAACTAGCGCTTTGATTGACGGTGCTTCCAGTGCAGCTACTAACGAAATTGTCAAAGCTGTTGTCAGTTCAATTACGAGTCAAATTCAATCCGGCACTGTTTTAAACCTCAGCAACGCACTCGCTTTAGAACCAATCATTCAGCAAAGTGCCGCGAAAATTCAGCAGATTGACCCCAGTTTCAACAGTCAAAAAGTTACCTCAATTACCTCGCAAGCTGCGACTGTAATGGCAACAGCCAATCAGCGCATTGATTCTGCTGTCTCCAACCCAACAGGAACATCAATTCCTGAATCACTTGCCCGCGTCCAACAAGTAGCTTTGGGCCCAACTACTCAAGACTTCAAAGAAGTTGGTGCGGGAACTAAGACAATTTCCCAGGTAGTTACTGAGAATACTGGTGCTGCTTTAGATACCAAAATTCAAGCTGTGATATTACCTGCTGGGATTGCAACTCCTGTTGTCACCGGCGACGCAGATTTGGGCAGCAATTCCCCCGATCGAATTCTCGGTACAAATGGCGATGATACCCTGACTGGCGACAGTCCAAATAATGTTTTGCTGGGTCTGAGGGGTAATGATTCCCTCGATGGTGCGGTGGGGAATGACACTCTTTTCGGCGGCAAAGGTAACGATACTTTACTCGGCAGTAGCGGTGATGATGTCTTGTTTGGCAATCGCGGTGACGATTTGCTGAATGGCGGTTTGGGAAGTGATAGTTTGACGGGAGGGAATGGGGTAGATAAATTCTTGCTATCTACCAATTCCGGTACTGATACTATTACTGACTTTGAAGTTGGTAAAGACTTGTTAGTTTTGGGTAATGGTCTGACTTTCTCGCAATTGTCAATTACTCAAGAAAACAGTTCAACATTCATCCGCTTGTCCGCAACCGGAGAGATTTTAGCATCTCTGAATGGTGTGACGGCAAGTGCGATCGGTGTCGCAAATTTTGGCTCAATCTAATAGCAATAGGACTGATATGATGTCCGGTTAATCGACCATAATTCCTGTAGGGGCGGGTTCGCGGATATCTTTAAGAGAAACGAGAGATTCTGTAAACCCGCCCCGATATTCGACAGTACGATCGCGGCCGGGGCGGGTTTTTGAAATTGTCTATTAGCAGATATTGTTGGTGAACCCGCCCCTACCATCGACCTGATAATCGACCGCATTGGGTATAAGTCCCGATCGAGTAGTAGTGTATCCACCCATGAGGTTTTTGATATGAACAACGAAGATTCACAACCAATGTTTTTTCCTGTTTCTCGTTTCAAGTTGTTCGTGATGTCCCTAGTAACCTTGGGCCTCTATCAAATTTTTTGGTTTTACAAAAACTGGCAGCTATTCAAAGCCGCAACAGGAGACGACATTAGCCCATTTTGGAGAGCTGTTTTCAACGGTATTTTTTGTTATTCATTGATTACGAAAATTAGAAATAGGGCTAAATTGCGCGGTATTGATGCCAACTTTAGTCCATTCTTGCTGACTCTTGCTTGGTTTGGGCTTGCGCTGTGTGCCCGACTGCCAGACCCATACTGGCTAGTTAGTTTTTTATCTGTAATAGTTTTGCTTCCTGTTCAAGAGATTGTGAATGAACTGAACAGTTTAGCAGCCCCAAACCACAATCCTAACGATAGATTTTCGGTATGGAATATAGTAACTATCGCTGTGGGAGGCAGCCTGTTTGTACTTGCGATCGTCGGGACACTGATGCCAGCAACTTAGGTGCGATTTGCATCAGTTTCACAACTCGAAACATCAAAGATTACTGTTGTTAACTAATCGGTAAATTAATCATGTCTACTTTCAGTTCCGCAACCAACTTTCCTGTCGGCACAAATCCCCAATCCCTGACTGCCGAAAACTTTAATAACGACAATATCCCAGACTTAGCGATCGGCGGAACGGCTGTTTCCATGTTAATAGGGAACAGTCAAGGAGGATTTGACACTCCTGCCAACGTGAATCAATCGTCTAGTTACACTCCAATCGTAGCGGGTATTTTTAACAATGATAATTTTCTTGACCTAGCCCTAACTAGCTGGTCTGGTGGAGAATTTCCTAATGGTTACGTTTACATTTTACCAGGAACAGGTCAAGGTACTTTTGGCAATTCCATTTCCTTTAGTGCCGGGGAAAATCGACTCAGTGCGATCGGTGTAGGCGATTTTAACGCAGACAACTTATCAGACATAGTTGTAGCAGATGTTAACGGCCGCGTTGTCATCGGATTAAAAAACGCTCAAGGTAACTTTTTTACTCCTGAATATACATCTCAGGTGGGGACAAATCCAACGGCGATCGCAGCGAGAGACTTTAACGGCGATGGCAGCCTCGATCTTGCCATCACTAGCAGTGCTTCTAACAACGTTTCCATCCTACTCAACACGGGAGGCGCTGGTGCAGACAGATTTTCAATCCCGGTAAATTATGCAGTTGGCACTAATCCAACATCCATTGCAGCAGAAGACTTTAACGGTGACAACATCCTCGATCTTGCCATCACCAACAGCGTTTCTAACAACATTTCCATCCTACTTGGCACCGGTCAAGGTGCCTTTGCCAATGCCACCAACTACGCAGCGGGAGGCGATAGTCCGACCTCGATCGCAGTTGCCGACTTAAACGCCGACAGCAAACTCGATATCGCCGTTGCTAACAATCAATCAAACAACGTTTCTATCCTAGTTGGAACCGGTCAAGGCACCTTTAATAACCCCATTAATTATGCTGTCGGGACAAACCCAAAAGCGATCGCCATCAAAGATTTTAACGCCGACAACAAACCCGATCTCGCCACCGCCAATAGCGGTTCTAACGATGTCTCCATCCTGCTGAATACCACCGTTGAGGTCAATTTCGGCGCAGCCACTTACAGCGGCACAGAAGGAACAACAGATACCATCGTTAATGTCCCAGTCACCATCAGCGGCGGCACTCCCTTCAGCGATCTAGTTGTACCAATTGTTATCGACCCCAGCAGTACAGCTACCCAAGATTCAGACTACACTTTTTCACCTGCCACTCTCACATTCCCCGCAGGTACTAACACCCTCACTCAGAATGTTGCTGTCACTGTCAAAGCTGACAATATCGCAGAGAACGCCGAAACAGCAGTGTTCAGCTTTGGTACGATTACTGATGGGATTGCAGGTACAACAAAAGAAACAACACTAACTATTCCGGCCAATGACGCTATAGATTACGCCATTGCTGTCGGTACTGCCAGCCTCACCGAAGGCAACAGTGGCACTACTCCCGTTACTTTTACCGTGACTCGCAGCGGCGGGATTGATGCTGCCAGCAGTGTAAATTATGCAATTGGAGGAACTGCTACAAACAGCAGCGATTACAACAATATCGGCGGCACTTCTGGGGGAACTAGCATTACTGGTACGGTTAATTTTGCTGCGGGCGAGACATCGAAAACTCTTACTTTAGATGTGTTGGGCGATGCCATAATTGAACCGGATGAAACTATTACTGTTACTCTGTCAAATCCGGTTGCGCCCGGCCCGACTCCGACTATTACCGCTGCTACCGCTACAACTACGATCGGTAATGATGACACTGCCGGAGTCACCGTCAATCCTGCCAGCGGATTAGTGACGACAGAAGCAGGCGACAGCGCTACATTTACCGTTAAACTTAACAGTCAACCCAGTGCTAATGTTAGCATTGATTTGAGCAGTTCCAATCCCGCAGAAGGAACAGTTTCTAGCAATAGTTTAACTTTCACGCCTGCCAACTGGAATGAACTGCAAACAGTAAAGTTGACTGGTGTTGACGACAGCATTGCTGATGGTAGTAAAACTTACAATATTGTCACTGCTGCCACTGTCAGTACCGACATTAATTACAGCAATCTCAATCCCGATGATGTCAGCGCCAGCAACAGCGATAATGAAACTCCTGGCATTACGATTAATCCTGCCAGCACGACTGCAACGGAAGGCGGTGCAACTGGAAGTTACACTGTTCAGTTAAATAGTCAACCGATCGCACCTGTTACGATTAACTTAGCTACAGGCAGTCAAATTCAACCAATTACCGCACTTACTTTTACAGCGAATAATTGGAATGTCGCTCAAACTGTTGCAGTGGCTGCTGTGGACGACAATGCAGTTGAAGGAAATCATGCAGGTGCGATCGCCCATACAGCTACCAGTACCGATACTAACTATAACAGCATCACAATTGGGGCTGTTAGCGTCGCCATTACCGATAATGACACGGCAGGTTTCAGCATTGCACCTACGAACATAACTGCTACAGAAGGCGGCGCAAATGGCAGTTACAAAATCCAGCTAACTTCGGAACCGAAGGCACCGGTTACTATCAGTTTCAATACTGACAATCAACTTAATCCGATCGCCACACCTCTTACTTTTGACAACACTAATTGGAATGTTGCTCAAACTGTCACTGTTACTGCGCTCGACGACAATGTAGCACAAGGAACCCACAGTGGCACGATCGCTCACACAGCTACCAGTACCGATGCTAATTATAACGCGAAAGTCATTCCCAATGTGACGGCATCGATTACAGATAACGATAGTCCCGGTATTTCTATTGTCCAATCGGCAGGCAGTACAAATATTGCTGAAGGCGGTGCAACGGCTACCTACGGCGTGGTTTTGACTAGCGCACCTGCTGCAAACGTCACGATTAATTTTGACACTGGGACTCAAATTAGTGTGATCGCACCTGTCACTTTCACCCCGAATAATTGGAATGTGGCGCAAAATGTGACTGTTAGTGCGATCGATGACAGCATAGCCCAAGGAACCCGCAGCGGCACGATCGCTCACACCTCTGTCAGTACCGATATCAAGTA
>NZ_JAUBTT010000262.1:0-1325 GCF_036705125.1 Microcoleus sp. B7-D4 | reverse complement strand
GTATTGTAAAACTTCGTTGAGTTTATAAGCAATTATAAACAATAGTAGTATGATATTATCATGGTGGTCGAGTGAACTACACATAGGTTAAAAAATGGAAGCCTTAAATGCAACTAACTCCAGAGGCACATCATTAAATCAACGGAACACCGTTTCGCCCAAATTGACGAATTAGCTTTCAAATCCAAAAACCTCTACAATGCCGCCAATTACGTCATTCGTCAGAGCTTTATTTATGGATGGAAGTATGTCAGTTATAACGAAATGAACCGCTTGATGAAGTCTCATGAAGCCTACAAGGCTTTGCCTGCCAAAGTCAGCCAGCAAATCTTGATGGTGCTAGACAAGAATTGGAAATCTTTTTTTGAGGCGGTTAAAGCTTACAAGGCTGATTCTTCCAAATTCACTGGTCGCCCAAAACTGCCAAAGTACAAAGATAAAATCAAAGGGCGAAACCTTCTCATCTACACAATTCAAGCGATTAGTAGCAAACAGTTGAAAAAGGGAATCATTAAGCTTTCGGGTACTGAGCTTTCAATTAAAACCAAAGTCAGCCCCGACCTGGTTTGCTTTCGTTAGACTGGTTCCGAAATGTGATTCCTATGTAATTGAGGTAATTTACGATGAACCGGAGTCCACCCTTGGCGAGGCCAACTCTGTAGCTAGTATTGATTTGGGGCTGGATAATTTAGTAGCGCTAACTTCAAATCAACCGGGATTTATCCCTTTGTTGATTAACGGGCGACCCTTAAAATCGATCAACCAGTTCTACAACAAACGCCAAGCAAAATTACAATCCCAATTGAGAGGAAATCGCAAAACTTCACCACGGATTCAGCGCTTAACACGCTGTCGCAATCAGAAAGTAGATAATTACTTACATCATACCAGTCGTGTGATTGTTGATCGTTTAACAGCAGAACAAATTGGGACGTTAGTAATTGGCAAGAATGCCCAGTGGAAAACTGAAATCGAGTTAGGGAAGAGAACTAATCAAAACTTTGTCAGCATTCCTCACTCTCGATTAATTGAAATGTTGGAGTACAAAGCTCGGTTGGCGGGAATCACGGTAATTGTGAAGGAAGAATCCTACACGTCCCGCTCCAACTTTCTGGGTTTAGATCCAATTCCTGTTTACGGTAAAACAGAAAAAGAGCCTGTGTTTACTGGTAAACGGATTAAGCGTGGTTTGTACAAAACATCGACGGGTCAATTAATTAATTCTGACGTGAATGCTTCGTACAACATTCTCAGAAAAGCAATCCCAAATGCGTTCAGCTTTCTTGATAGGGAGCTGCGTAGTTGGGCCAATGCGGGTTAATCCG
>NZ_JAUBTT010000021.1:0-84626 GCF_036705125.1 Microcoleus sp. B7-D4 | reverse complement strand
TTGGGGATTTTTCTCAAAGCTTTGTGGGATACCACCATACTCTGGGACCTGTCTGATGAGTGTGCTATATTCAGATTGTTGCCGATTGTCGGGGATTGTCTGGATTAAAAGTATCAGTAATTCTGCTCTACAAATACTAGACAAGTCTAGACATTTGCTTCTTACTTCATCGGGAGCATGGGAGCGGCTATCCCTCGGTAAGCTTTCACGGTTTAGCCAACCGCGATAAATTTATGGCTGCATTTAAATCCCTGTCCATCGAATGACCGCAACTTTCACAGTTGTAAATCCTTTCTTTCAACGGCATATCTTGGATGTGTCCGCAATTTGAGTTAGAGTCGATGGGGAAATCACTTTCCCCACCTCTCATTCAGAACCGGACTTGAGACTTTCACCTCATCCGGCTCCTCTTTGACTGAGCTTTTTACACAAGCACCATAACTACCATCGCTGGCAGTTTTTGTATCATGGCAATGACGATGAAGAAGTTGGAGATTGCCATATTGGTCTTTCCCTCCCTGAGATTTTGGTTGAATATGGTCAATTTCCATAACATCGTCTTGCTTGAAATAGTTTCCGCAGTACGCACATTTTCCTTTCTGCTTTTGGAGTAGCCTTGCCATTCTCATTGGAATTTCAGGATGTTTTCCCAGTCTGGTTCCCCAGTAGGTAAAATCTCCGTCATAAACACTTCTGTTACCTTGAACCTTGACGAACCTTGTGATTTCTGTCTCGCCGTGTTTGGCTAACTTCAATCCTTCGGTCGTGCAGAATCTCCAGTTGTCCGTGCCTACTGTTTTCCAATATCTTGAGAATATTTCGTACTTATTGCTTTTTGGGCAACGACGAATAGCCCATCTTTTTAATTTTTGCCAGACTAGATAATCCATGTTGCTGAATGTTTCCTGACTGACAACATGGGAGTAGTAGTTTGACCAGCCTTTGATAATTGGATTAAGTTCAAGTATTAATTCGGACTGTTTTCCGTTAAGCTGACGGTCTATCACTTCTCCCAGTTTTTTCTGGTGGGTGGCTCTTTTTTCTTTGCTTGGGGTGATGAGCGTATTAAATCCTAGTGGATTACCGTTTGAATTTCTGGCACTTCTATATTTGCCAGTGGGATATTGTCGAATGTTAAAGCCAAGAAAGTTAAAACCATTTTGGTCTTCTACTGCTTCGAGTGTGTGACAGATTCTGGTTTTGCTTGGTTTTAATTCTAATCCCATTTCGGCTAACCATTCGGATATAATTCTCTGACAACCTTCGACAACTTCTTTTTCTTCGTGCATACACACAAAGTCATCAGCGTACCTGATTAGTGCAGTGGCTTTCACTTTGTCTCTCGGTCTAATTTTGTAGCCGTTGACATCCTTCCTATCGATTGATTTGACATACTCTTTAACCAGCTTTTCTAAACCATGTAAGGCTATATTTGCCAGTAAGGGGGATATTACCCCACCTTGAGGAGTACCTTCATCGGTCGTGAAGAGTTGGTTTCCATCCATTGCACCAGATTTAAGCCATGCCTGGATCTGCTGGGTGCATTCTTGGGAAGCTGTTAATCTTCTTTAGCAACGCTTGATGATTGATTTTATCGAAGCATTTAGCGATATCCGCATCCAATACATATCGAGGCTTTTGGTTGATATGTATGTAGATTGCGACTATAGCATCATGGCAGCTTCTACCCGGACGAAAACCATAGGAATTTTCCTCAAATATGGCTTCCCATTCCGGTTCGAGTGCTAACTTAGCTAAGGCTTGAGTTGCCCTGTCCCTGATTGTGGGTATTCCAAGTGGACGTTTTTCACCATTGGATTTGGGTATCCATACTCTGCGAGTTTTTCGACTTTTATCCGTAAGTTGTAATTGTCCTGCAAGTTTGAGACGTGCTTCTGGGGATAGAGATTTAATTCCATCCACTCCTGCCGTCTTCTTACCTTGATTATCTTGTGTTACCTTTCTGGTAGCTAGTAGCTTGGCTGACCGTGAATTTATCAGAGTCTTTTGAAGCCTGCGGACAGCTTTGTAATCACCACGACTTTTGGCTTTGTAAATGCGTGTTTGTAACTTGTAGACGACTCTTTCTACCTGTTTCCAGTTGATGTCTCTCCATTGCTGGTTTGACTCTTGACCTATACAGATAGGGATGTCATTCTCCCATTCCACCCTGAACTGTTGTTCGGTTTTAGACTTATACATTACTAATTACACCTTTACAATCTGAGTCAAAGTGTCTACGTCAGCATATCTTCGATATTACTCAAAGCTTTGGCTTCTTAGACAATCCTTCCCCTCGATTCATGCGGATGGTTTCCTGCTCAGATTTCGACCATTCTGAGAGATTTTGAGGGGTTACTTCGTTCCAAATCACCTTTTGTTTGAATCCTTAGAGTCCCACTTTCCACGCCCGTTTATGGGTAGTGCATACTGGTCAGACCTGCAATTGCCAGCACCGTTATCTTTGCCTTTTGGCTTGGGCAATAACTGTCGTAGCCCATTAAGCATCACGATGGTTCAGACGTGGATTCAAGCCGCAGCTTTACTCATAAATTCATGCTCGATGGTGTTCTGCGTACAGTTCGCAGTTACCACCTTTCTACCCCGCTTTACCAATTTTGATAACCAATCTCCTCAGTAGGGGTAGTGCTGTCACTACTGCACTTGTAGGGTATGACTTCTGCTTTCTAGGGTACTTGCAGTCACATACAAGGTAATTCAGTTGTCATCTACAGGGGATTAAAGTGCGAACTCAATCCTTTTAAGGATTACCCCAGAGAAGCCAGTTATCCCCCGTTTTCACGGTTTCGACTGAACGAATCGCACACAGGTCTTGCTTGATGGGAACCAGCGGTCGGCAACGACGATCTCGCAGCCAAACTTTTTAGCTTTGTATTCTAACTGGCGCTTGAATTCGTGGAATCCGCAGTCAGCTATTACCATACCGCAAGTTTGTGATTCTTTAGCATTCCACAGACATTCAAATCTTCTACTACTATCGTTGCGTGGTTTTTGCATAAGTAAGTAGTGATTTGATGCAGAGTATCTTTTCTGAGGTTTGCTATTTTTGCATGATGCTTTGCTAGTTCAATTTCGGCAGTGCGCGAGATGGTGATTGACTTGCAAGTTGTATGAGGCAACCCTTCGTGAGTTTTTATCCAGCCGATTGTCGGTAACTTTATAGACGTACCACCTACGGGGATAGGCTTACCGCTAGCATCAATCGTGAAAGAGTCGTGATGCCCTTTCTTCTTAAACCTGGGATATCCACCTTTTTTTGAGAAAAATTTAGCAAACGCATCTCCAAGATTGTCAAAGGCGTATTGAGTTATCTTTTGACAGATTTCCGCCTCCTTTATCCACGTAAATTCAGGTTTTACATGATTGTTAAAGAATTTTTTGAGCAAGTATTTGTTGGGCTTCAATCCATCTTTATAAAGGCTGCTCCAAGTAGCCAGTCCCCAATTATAAGTAAATCTCGCTATGCCAGCGTGTTTACTCATAACTGTTGATTGACTTTTGTTTAGCTTTAACTTTGTTTTGATGGATAGAAGCATTGTTCGACCTCAACACTGGATTTCTTTGTTTAACTCTGCCACGTCCTGTACTGGTTTGTCAATAGCATTTTTTAAATTTTCTTTGATTTCCTTGGAGTAATTTCGCCAACCGTACAGCCGACAGGAGAAACAGTGAATTATTGCCATCAGGTCTTCTACTAATTCATGTTGAGGAGACAGTGATTCTTGGTTGGCGACTATAATTTCACATCCGACTGATACGGCAAGTTCTTGGATGAATTCAAAGGCAAATCTGCACATCCTATCTTTGTGTGCAATTACAATTATTGATATTTCACCTTTGAGCATTGACAGCATAATTGCTAGAAACTTTTTTCTTTTAAAGTTTAGTCCGCCACCAATTTCTGATACCCAGTCGTCAACGCTCAGTCCTCGTCCCAAGCAGAAGGCTTCCATCGCTAGCAACTGGTTTTTTAGCTCTGGCTTTTGCCCGCTGGATGAAACTCGACAGTAAACTACGATCTTTCGTTTGGCTTCTACGGGCTTCAAGCCGTTGGCTATCAAGAAATCGTCTTCTGTGTAGAACCGATGCCCCGACAGGGTGCGCTTGGCTGGTAGTTTTCCTGAAACATCCCAACGCTGGAGTGTTTTTACTGACAATCCGAGCTTTTTCGCGAATTCGTGTGGTTTAAACAAAATGGTACACCGTAGCTTTGTCTATAAGTGTACCATTTTGTCTATTTATTCGCTACCTAGGTACTAGCTCCCATCCCAAATCCCAAATCCCAAATCTAAAATCGGCTGACCATTTTTTCATGAATCATCTTCATCTGTGACAGTTCTTCCAGCAGTCCCTGCGGTAGAGGAATTTTCACAGATTCCAGCATACTTTGAATCCGATGCCTCCAATCGTGACGGGCTAAACTCTCAACATAGTTGCGTTTGTATATAGAATTAAGCCTCACCTCGTCCTGTAAAAGTTCATTAATGAATTCAACACTTTTTTGCGGGTCATCGGGCAACTCAATAGTAGCATCTTCCCAATTCATCAACTCATCCATTAGAGGTGTAGTTGGACGCTTCCCAACTACCGCACCGCCAGTCGCAGTACCATAAAACCAACGCAGTGTAATAAACGAGTAAGGAAACCGACGCATACCAGGATAGAGAGTGTCAAATGCCAAGGTGAGTTTGCTATGTCTGAGAATGTGAAATAGCAGCCGAGTATCTGGCTCGTCTCTACGCATTTCGTAAGGCAATTTCGGAAATTCCTCTGCTGTTCTGGGCGTAGATTTATAGTAAATTTGTTCGGAACCAGGTTGATTGAATTTATTTAACAACACAGTGTCATAATGTGAAGGTATCCGCCCGAAGCTTGTTAAATCTATTGAACGCTTGAGTTGACACGAACCCTGAGCGAGAACATCAGCAGCAAAAGGGATCAGGGATACTGGTATACCAAAACGTTTTTTCAGTTCATCTATAATTTCTGGAAGTGCCACGAATAAATGATCTAAATGATAGACATTTTTTGAATAAATTTCCGGTGCCCAAGAATCGAAAATATAAGCGATGACAACATCAAAACGCTCCCTCCACTTAGGTATACTTGAGAGTAGTTCCAGATCGGCTCCTGATATCCCAATCATCAGTAAAACATTAGGTTTGTCTGACAATTGAGGTAAAGGTGGTAAATTATATACACCTGTAGTAGACTTAACAGCTTTACGGATTACTCGACCAGCTAGCGGATAAAGTGTGGATGACCACTGGATTACATCGCGGGCAGATGGTACCAAAAGTTGTGCGTTGCAGGTTCGTACCACAATATTTTCTAATTCAAAAACAGGGTCCCAGGAAACGCTCGACCATAAACCCCGTGAAGAAAGTACAAAAATATTCATAGCTCGATTTTAATTTTATTAAATGATCCCGCACATTATACCAAAGACGAGGGGACTAGGGTAAATTCAATAGTTCTGGACGCAACAATCCTATGGATAGAGGCAACGCCGGAGGGATTGCCCCTACGAAACGCTATATGAACGCTATATGTATAGGCTGTGCGTAAGTCCTGTTTAATTAAATTTGAAATGCCAATTCCCCTGAATCGACTTCCCAATTTACCTAGCTACTAGCTAGCAAATCTAGCCGATCGCACCTATGGCAGCACTTGCAGTGGGTGAATCTATCCCGTAATCAGGGAAAACAATAACACATCTATGGTTTCAATGTCAATATTGATGATAATTTTTTAACAATATGTATTTTGCCGCGCTCGTCGCGATCGCGTCTAGAAAGAGCGGGTTGATAAATGCTAAAGTCCCTAGGATTTATGAACCTTTTCCTTCTTCCTATTTCCCCTTCCCCTTCCCCTTCTTGAGACTAAACATTTAACCACTCAAGGAGTACCCTGGGCGCGGGTAACAAAATCATTAACAAAAGCCCGATCGCTATTAGCCCCAAAAAATCCCGCCCATTATCCAATTCACTGACATCATTCAACGCCGGTTCGTCGTTTAGCGGCGTGAAAAACAAAATAATTGCCCACAGCAGTAAACCCTGTTCCAAAAAAGAAAGCAGCAGCATACAAAGTCTAGCAACTTGCCCGATCGCCATACTCGCTCGCTGGCCGAACATCGCGTGTACAATGTGCCCGCCGTCGAGTTGTCCCACCGGCATCAAATTAAACGCCGTCACGATCAAACCCAAATAACCCGCCACCGCTACCGGATGCAAATCGATCGCAGTTTCCGCATTGAAAGCACCACCCAAGGTTAACTTGCTCAAGAGACTCATCAGCAGCGAAAAATTGGGTTTGAAAGAGTCAAAATTTAACATTCCCGACTTGTCTGACAGCGGTACAATTGTCGAATGATCCAAACCCCAAATTAATAATGGCACTGCCGCAACTAAACCCGCCAGGGGCCCGGCAATACTAACATCAAATAAAGCTCGGCGGTTGGGAATTGGACTCCGTATTTGAATGAAGGCGCCAAAAGTTCCCAAGAAAAAAGGAATCGGAATAAAATAAGGCAAAGTCGTGCGAATTTGGTAAAATCTGGCAGCTAAATAGTGGCCGGATTCGTGAATTCCCAAAAAAGTAATTAGAGCCAGCGAGTAAGGCAAACCCTGCAGCAACATTGATGGGTTGGACTGCAAAGCTTGTTCAGTAACTCCAGCAAGTCGCGCCCCGACAAGCGTAGTCGTAAACACTGTGATTAGCAGCAAAGCTAAGGCGAAAAATGGCCGGGTTGCAGATTCGGTTGTGACAGGAGTTTCCCCTGATTGGTGGCTGGGATTGGGAACGATAGCAAAAAAAGGTTGACCGCTCAAGCTGTTTTGAAATACTACTAAAAAGCGATCGCCAAAAAGCCTCTCCACATTCTCCCGAATCGCCTGATAAGCCGCCTCCGGGTTCGTCCGCAACTGTCCGCGACAAATTACAGCCTGCGGCCGAAATTCCAAATCTCGCAAAAAGTAAATTGACCAAGGAAAACAATCGCGCAAACTCGCTTCTTCTTCTTGATTGATCGGGCGCACGGGCGGTTTTGGCTTTACAGGTTCAGTCGCAGAGTCTGGTAACTGCTCTGCCGTTTCGGCAGTAATTTTCTTGCGCCCCAACTGTACCAAAAACCAATACAAAAAAGGGCAAACCAGAAAAGGTATAATTACCAACTCCGGCGGTACAGTTTTGCTGGTGCCGTACACTAACATCCAACCACTCCAAATCAGCGCGGGCGCCATCATTACCAGCCACAGCAGCCATATCGGAGTCCTGGTGATGCGGCTGGTGCCGTTCTGCAACAAGAAGTACGATATCAGCCCCAATACGAACAACCATAGTAAAAAGAACATAATATTTATCCCATTCCCTTCTGAAATACTTCCTTGAAACAACAGAGTTCAGTCTCCAAACAACCCAGGCCCGTGCTCGACAATATCCTGGCTTTCCCCCCTAACCGGGATACCCTGGGTGCAACAGCCTATTTCATTGTAGAAAACCAAACTAACATCCTGGTGGATTGTCCCGCTTGGGATGAGATTAACCAAACATTTTTGCGGGAACACGGCGGCGTGCGACTGCTGTTTCTCACCCACCGCGGCGCTATGGCCAAGGCGCGGGAGATTCAGGAAGCCACGGGGTGCGAGATCCTGATTCAAGAGCAGGAAGCTTATTTACTGCCGGGTGTGAAGGTGACGGTTTTTGAGCGAGAATTTGTGGTGAGCGATCGAATGAAAGCATTTTGGACTCCTGGCCATTCTCCTGGTTCCTCTTGCCTTTATCATAGTGGCAGCGGTGGAGTGCTGTTTTCGGGCAGACACTTGCTTCCCAACCTCGAAGGTGCCCCAGTACCGCTGTTGACGGCAAAAACTTTTCACTGGCCTAGGCAAATTAACAGCGTCAAGTCAATTATCGATCGATTTTCGCCGGAAACTTTACAGTATATTTGTCCCGGTGCAAATACTGGTTTTTTGCGGGGAAAAGGATCGATCGATCGAGCTTTTGAGAAATTAGCCAATCTGGATTTAGCTGTTTGTTTGCAGTCAAAACCTGAACCCTAAATGTATGCTACAAAATCAAAAAATGATCTGACGCGCTAATTATAGCGGTAAGGTGCGCCTAAGCTGTTGTGCATTTAAATTGTATATTTCGAGTCCCGATCAAAAATCGTCAAATCCTCTCCCCCTCTCCCCTTCTCCCCCTCTCCCTCTCTAGTACCATAGGCAATCTAGATGCAACACAGCTTAGCGCACCCTACATTATTCTTCAGTCACTTAGAAAGGAAGTTTGTTGGTGAAGTAGCGGTTGAAACCGCCGATTCTTACCGTGGAAAAAACTGTGGAAAAAACCGAAAAACAAAAAATGCTTGCCGGCGAATTGTATTTAGCTGCCGATGAGCAATTAATTTTAGATCGCCAGCGAGCCCGCCGCCTCGCCAGAACTTACAATTCAACCCGCGAAGACGAACCAGACAAACGGTTAGAAATTCTCGCCGAATGGTTCGGTGCAGTTGGCCCAAAAGTTGAAATCGAGCCACCTTTCTACTGCGACTACGGCAGTAATATTTATGCGGGAAACGGATTGTATATGAATTTTGGCTGCGTGATTCTCGACTGCAATCGAGTTAATATTGGCGAAAATTTATTGTGCGGGCCCAACGTACAAATTTACACCGCTTTTCACCCCACAGACCCGGAAATGAGAATTTCTGGCCTAGAACTCGCCGCTGAAATTAATATTGGCAATAATGTTTGGATTGGCGGCGGCAGTATTATTTGTCCAGGAGTCACTATTGGCGACAATAGCACGATCGGCGCAGGCAGTGTTGTTGTCAAAGATATTCCCGCAAACGTTGTGGCGGCGGGGAATCCTTGCCGAATCATCCGGCATCTACCTTGATGTGGTACGATCGACACAATCGTGCGATCGGCTCCTTGGAGCTTAACCAAAAAATTTTAGGTATTAGAACAGCCGGTTTAAGATTTTTCACGTAAAATCCCCGAAAAAAACCGTGCAATAAATCTCAAATCTAAAATCTAAAATCGCTTAATATCAAATCCGTTAGCATCGGAATAGTAAATTCGAGTTCACGGTTGACTGTTGACAGTGAACAGTCAACAGTCAACAGTCAACAGCCAACATCATTCCGGTGTTACCGGAAATGATATAATTTCTCGTTCCCGGTTTCCACACTACCAAGCTTTTCTTATGACGACTGCAACAGTTTATCCCAACGCTCCTGATCTCGGCACCGACGACTACATAGCAGTCGGTGTAGCTACCTGCTTCATCAAAGAAGAAGGCGAAGTTTTTGAAGTGCAAGTAATCGAAGCTATTCCCTCAGCAGCTTTAGAAGCAATTGTGAAGGGAATTCCCACATCCTATTTAATGGTTTGCGGGACGACTTTGGGAGCAGTGCTCGACGGCGAAACACCCAAAATGTTGCCAGAATTCCCGACATCCGCTCAGTTTAGCGAAGAATTTGGCTTTCGGGCGATCGCTGCTGCCCGCACTTACAAAATCCGCCCCCAAGCTCAACTTCACATTCCCTTGGGAACAGTTCGCAACGACTTTACTTATTCCTTAGAACGCAAAAGGGTGCTCAACTCCGAGCGCATCATTCGCACTGAAGACAATGTGAAACAGCACGAACACACTCACAAGGTTCTTTAAACAAATCCCGCAACTGGGGCAATTTAGCAGTGCCTCAGCCAGCGGATGCACGGAAAATAGTTTTGATTGTTGAGATGTAAATTAAAGATTTAACAAGTTTTTCCTTCATTAATAATGAACGAAAAACTTTTAATATTTCGTTATTAAGCAATACTGCGGACAGTTTTTGATTACCAACCGTAGAATAACGGTTTCAAGGCGATCGCGTACTCGAAATACCAACCGAAAATCAAGGGTTTCAGACTACGAACTAAAAACAGTCTGGACTATTGATTAATACACACACCAAACATCTCAACCTAAAATGTCTACTGCTCACATCACCTAAATAACATAAATTATTAACGACTGTAAACAAAAATTAAGTAGTTGATAAACTTTTTTAATTGGTCAAAAATGTGGTATGATATTATTCCTGTTTAACAAAGTGATATCAAATCGGGTAGCCTCGGAATTAATATTACCCACCGCTAGGACACGGCAGTGCCGTGTCCCTACAATTAATCTGGGTAGGGAAACGGCACTGCCGTGTCCTTTATATCATTTCGGTGCAACCGGAAACGAGAGGATCTGCTCGGGGGGAAAAAATTAAAAAATCCCCGCAATTATTGAATGCTAGTAGTTTAAGACGACTGGCAGGCGGGCGAGTACAGCGTAGGTGAGCTAAGGATTTCAATCTCACAAATTGGTCAAACCATGCGAAGCTTTGCGAGAGTAAAGTGGTGGAAATTAACTAGACTATTGCCAGCGGGATTAAAGGGCGAATACCATCTTGGGTACCAAACTGCGCTCTTAATTTTGGGCGTAACAATTCTGGCAGCTAGCATTACGGGTTGTATCAGCTATCAAAGCGTTCGCCGCTTGATTATCACCAAAAGCGAGCGAAATGCTTTGTTAGAAGTTAGGGAGCGCGCCAACAAGATCGATCGCTGGCTCGGCACTAGAAAGGCTGAGATCGAAATCCTCGCCCACACTCCTCCCGTTCGTTCGATGAATTGGTCAGTGGCACAGCCTTATTTAAAATCGGAAGTAAATCGACTGCAAGAATTCCAGCACTTGGCATTAATTGATCCCGACGGTTCTTATTTCACCACAAAAGTGGGCAGATCCTTGATTAATGTTAGCGACCGCCAACACTTCAAAAAGGCAATGGCTGGGGAAGTCTATGTTTCAGATCCTACCATTTCTCGCACGCTCAAAAAACCAAGAAGGATTGTTCCCATTTCGGCTCCAGTGTGGTCAAGTTCGGTAAATTCTCTTGATAAAACAACCGAAAAGCCGATCGGAGTAATGAACGGCGTCATTAGCATGGATCGAATTGCCGAAGTAGTAGGAAAGCTGGAATATGGGGCAGGAACTTACGCTTTTGTTCTCAATTCTCAAGGAGTGCCAATTGTCCATCCCGACGCTCGATTAATCGGAAATATCCACAAGCCGGCTCCGAGTCTTTTAGAGTCCGCAGATGCTAATTTGGCGAATGTAGCGCGGGAGATGGTTTATCAAAAAACGGGCATTGTGCTGACTCAAATCAACGACGCCAGAGTTTATGTTGCCTATCTTCCTTTAGAACAAGCTGAATGGTCGATCGCCGTTGTAATTCCCCGCGACAATCTCGAAAAAGAACTCCTTCCTTTCAAGATACTAGCAGTAGCCGCCGGCGTACTTGCCGCCGCAGCTATTTTCGCAACAATGGTGGCGCTCAAGCTGTTTGTCCTAAATGGCATTCGCAGTCGCACAGAAGCCCTTCTCCACCGCTTGACCGGCCGCATTCGCGCTTGCTTGGGCCTCGATCGCATCCTCCAAACTACAGTAGACGAACTCGGTACTTTACTGAAGCTCGATCGAGCAATTTTCGCATGGTACGACCCCCGACAAGATACTTTAGAATTTGGCTGGGAATATTGCCGGGAAGGTTTGCCGGGGCGCTTGGGAATCTTTGGTGTTCCAGGAGGGCCCTCTGGAGATTTAGCTGCACGGCTTCACCGCTGCGAAACGATACTGCTACATAAAACCGCCGCCCCTGATGCCACAGCGTCTGAGGAACACGCCCATATCGAACTCACAAATCGTCACTACGCAGCAGTACCCGTACTAACTCAGAATCATCGGCTTGGATATCTGTTTGCCTGTGCAAAGCGCCGGTTTGCGACTCCCGACGAGGTGGAAGTTTTGGAAGCAATTGCAGACTCGCTGGCGATCGCAATTTCCCAATCCCAACTCCACGGGCAAATTCAAGAAGAAATCCAACTTTTGGAAGAAGTATTAGCCAAACTCATAATCACCGAAGAGCATTTAGTACAAAGCGAAAAAATTACAATTGTGGGTCAACTAGCCTCCGAAGTTGCTCAGGAAATTAATAACCCGATTAACTTTATTTACGGCCGCCTGATTCACCTCAATGATTATATCAAAGATTTGCTTAGTATAATTCGCCTCTATCGAGAACAATATCCTGAGCCTGTGCCACGAATTGCCAAAAAAATAGAGCGTTGCGACCTAGATTTTATCAGCAAAGAGTTGCCACAAATCCTCAATTTTTTGAAAATAGGAGCCGATGGCATTCGCCAGATAGTCCTGGCTTTGAGGAAATTTTCACTTCCTGACGAAGCCAACAAAGAACACGCCAACGTTAATGAGAGCATCGACAATCTTTTGCTGTTGCTGGCTCACAGACTGGAGCAAAAAATATTAGTAGTCAAGGAGTACAACAACCTGCCACCAATTTTTTGTTATCCCGGTCAACTGAGCCAGGTATTCGCGAGTCTGATCATCCATGCTATAGATGCAGTTAAAAGTATTGAAAATTCCGCTCAAATTATTACAATCAAAACCGATATTGTCGAGGAATATAAAGGCAGATTTATTGTTGTAGCGATCGCCCACAATGGCTCAATTATTCCGCCGGAAATTCAACCCAGAATATTTGAGGAGTTTGGTCATACTAAATCCTTTAAAAATTTTACCGGGTTGGAGTTGTCGGTTTGCTATAAAATTATTGTAGAATTGCACGGCGGCCGCCTGACAGTTGAATCTCCGGTTCAACCTCAAATTAAATCTCAAACTGGGGGCGGTGCTGAATTTAGGGTAAAATTGCCGATCGTTTGATATCGCATTTGGCCGCCAGAGAAACCCGTCGCAAATCTTGCTAGCAAGCTGCGCGAAAAGCTTAATTTCGGTTTGTACTGATACCAATTTTTTATGAGGTTGCATAGAATCTGATCCCCCCTAGCCAAGAGGGCGGGCACGGGGGCACCGCCCCTACAAAGGGGGGGACAAGATTCCTCTCAAAGTCCCCCTTCTTAAGGGGGATGCGAGGGGGATCGAGATATGTGCAACTTCACATTAAATTGGTATGAGGACTTTAGCCATAAAACAGAGGGCTGAAGTCCTCACTACAAACCTAACGATCATTTGTTAACCCAAATTGCTATGATAGGATTATGGAAATAATAAAGGTGCAACCACAGCAAACAACCAGCCTCCCATGACTAAGACTTCCGCAACAATTAATAAAATATTTCTGTTCATTTTCAAATTAAGCATTTTCACATTAAGAGCGATCGACCAAAGAGCGAATTTTCTTCCACCAAGCAGCGGGCGAATCCTCCGGGCGATACGCGGCATCAAACATCGACAAAATTAGTGGCAAACCCCCCACCTTCGCACTCATCAACAAGTGCATTGCCAGACAAAATACCAATACCACCCAACCAGAAGCGTGTAAATAATACCAAACCCGCGTCAATTCCCCAGCCGGCAGCCATTCTTCCTTAACCATACTGCCAGAAGCGATCGCCCAAGTCAGTGCCAGCAACATCAACGTGTTCACAATCCGGTGCAAACTGTACCACCAAATCGGTTTTCCCAACTGCGTTAGTTTCCCAAAAGAATCCGGCTGCACCAAGCGTTTTTGACCTGCGTGGAAACTGTACAATGCAAAAGCCGGCATTATTCCTAACAGCAACATCTTGCCAAAAGTGCCGTGAATCCCGATAATATCTGCAATCTGGGGCACGGGGACTTTGCCAAACCGCCCATCGTAGGTGTTGTAAACCAGAAATGCGCTCACAATTGCTAAAAGGGCGATCGCAGCGTTAACCCCGTGCAGTAACCTGAGCAGCAGTGGCTGGTACAATCTAGATGGCGGCATCGTTAATTCTGCTAGTTGATAAATAATCTTTTACATAATACAGCTAAGCGCAAATTTTTTCAACCCTCGCCAATTGTGAAATAAATCTGAAATAAAAATGAAAACATTATGATAAAAACGCAATAATATCAAAATTAAGTGTAAACTAAAACAGTCAAGAGGAACACTTTATTTATAACACCTAACACTTTACAAAAATGGATGCAGCCACTACCATCTTACTTTCCTTGGGACTAGCAGCAGATGCTTTTGCTGTCGCTGTTTCGAGCGGTTTAGCAATCAAACACATGAAGGTCAATAAAGCTTTAAAAATTGCCTTATTTTTCGGAGGTTTTCAAGCTTTAATGCCCGTAATAGGATGGTTAATCGGTCTTAGTTTTAGTTTTTTGATAACACCGATCGACCATTGGATAGCTTTTGGGCTGTTGAGTTTCATTGGCGGGAGAATGATTTACGAATCGCTGCAAGGCGAAGAATGCGAGAAAAAGTTCAATCCCTTAGATACGGGGACTTTGATAACGCTGTCGGTGGCGACGAGTATCGATGCCCTCGCAGTTGGTATCGGATTTGCTGTCCTGAAAGATTCTATTGCTCTTGCGGTGACTGCGATCGGATTTATTACTTTCTTTTTAGCCTTTGCAGGCGTGTTTATCGGGAACAAGTGCGGCAACTTGTTTGCTAATAAAATTGAGATATTGGGCGGAGCAATTTTGATTTTTATTGGCAGCAGAATCTTGTTTATGCACTTGACAGAACTGCCATTAGTCATTAGTCATTAGTCATTAGTCAGCAGTCATTAGTCAGTAGTCATTGGTAATGGAATGGGTAATTGGGAAAAAGGTAATTGGCAAAAAGATAATTGGGAATTTTCCCAAATGACAACTGACAACTGCTTTCCTAACAACTGACAACTGACAACTGACAACTGACAACTGACAACTGACCAAAAAATGCTATAACAGCAATATTGCGTTAAAGGATAAAAATTTTGTGCTGAAACTTTACGGCGGAGCCCGCAGCAGGGCCTCAATTGTCAAGTGGTATCTAGAAGAAATAGGAATTCCTTACGAATTCGTCACCCTGGATATGCAAGCAGGGGCACACTTGCAGCCAGAGTATCTCGAAATTAACCCGATCGGCAAAGTACCGGCAATTGTTGATGGAGATTTTAAACTTTGGGAATCCGGCGCAATTCTGCTATATTTAGCTCAAAAACATGGTAAAATGCCAGACACTTTGGAGCAGCAAGCTCAAATCGTGCAGTGGGTCACGTTTGCTAACGCCACCCTGGGGCCGGGAATATTTACAGAAGCAACTCGCGATCGCGAAACTCCCAAGTTGTTAAAACCGTTAAATGAAATCTTCGAGAAACAGCCATTTTTAATGGGTGATGAATTCGGCGTCGCCGACGCAGCAGTCGGGTCAATTTTAGCCTACATTCCGATGATGCTAAAACTCGACCTCAGTCCTTATCCGGCTGTTGTAGATTACATCAAGCGGATCACAGAAAGACCGGCATTCAAAAGTGCGATCGGCGGTAGCTGAAGCAAGGCACTACACGGATTAATTATTCATCTCTCTCTTCTCTTCCTCTGCGGTCTCTGCGGTCTCTGCGGTTAAATCATTCCGAAACAACCGTAAACGAGATCAGCCCAAAAACTCAACACGTAAAAGCAGGAGCAATTCATAAATTGCCCCTGCTTTTAGCAAAATCAAACTTATCTGAATCCTACAGCCGCCTGCCAAACAAAAGCCAGCAGCAAGAAAAATACGGGAATGACCGGCAAAACATTAACCAAAGGCTCAAAAATCGAATAAGCTTCGGGCAGTTTTGCTAAGAGTAATGCAGCTTCCATGAATCAACCTACCTATCCAACACAATTTTCATAATTGTCGCATATCTTCACCCACGGCAATCATGATCGATCGACTCTCGGTGCAAGCCAGTAGGCAAACTCTTCAGTAAATCGATCGGCAAAAATCGCCTCCCGCATCCTCCCAGTAAAGCGAATCAACTCCGTCACATTGTGAATCGCAAGCAAAGTATACCCCAGCACTTCGTTAGCCCGCGCCAAATGGGCCAAATAAGCCCGACTGAATTTTTGGCAGGTATAACAAGGACAAGACTCATCCAGCGGAGCAAAATCGTCCCGGAACCGAGCATTTTTCAAACTCCAGCGTTCCCCACCAACAAAAGCCGTCCCGTGGCGGGCCAGCCGAGTCGGAATCACGCAGTCAAACATATCTACCCCACTCGCCACCGCCAGCGCCATTTCCCGATAAGTCCCAATCCCCATCAAATAACGCGGTTTATTGGCCGGCAACAGGGGCGCAGTCACCTTCACAATCTCTGCGATCAAATCCCCCGATTCCCCCACACTAACGCCGCCGATGGCGTAGCCTGGTAAATCCAAATCTACCAACTGGTTCGCCGCGCGCGATCGCAAATCAGGGAAAACGCCCCCCTGGACGATGCCGAACAAAGCTTGATCCGGACGCGAGTGAGCTTGAATGCAGCGTTGCAGCCAGCGGTAAGTGCGATTTGTGGCCGCCTCCACCTCCTCCCGTGTAGCCGGGTAAGGGGGACACTCGTCAAAGGCCATAATCACATCGGCGCCCAACTGATTCTGAATTTCGATCGATCGTTCCGGCGTCAAATTAATCATGCGGCCATCGCGGGGAGAGCGAAAAGTCACCCCATTCTCAGAAATAGTCCGCATTTGGCTCAAGCTAAACACCTGAAAGCCACCCGAATCCGTCAGCATCGGGCCCGGCCAAGCCATGAATTTATGCAATCCGCCCGCGCCTGCGACAATTGCTTCCCCCGGCTGCAAGTGCAAGTGATAAGTATTTGCCAAAACCATTTGAGAACCCGCCGCCTCAAGATGTGCAGGTGTCAAAGTTTTGACATTAGCTAGCGTCCCCACTGGCATAAATTTAGGTGTTTCCACAACACCGTGGGGAGTAGCAAAAACCCCTGCACGCGCTTGGGTATGGCTGCAATTAGCCTGACATTTAAAAGAAAATTTCGCCTTGTCCTCAGTCATTAGTCCTCGATGCTCGTTAACCGCTACTCGGCCGTCCGTGTTATTTGAGATGTTGCACCATTCTCAATTACTTGTTTAGGAACAGGCTTTTCGGCCTGTTCCACAAGAAAATTCACTCTTTGTGGAACAGGCCGAAAAGCCTGTTAAGCGAGAATGGTGCAAGATGTGAGTGTTATTTAATCTATTGTTGTTGACATCGCGACAAAAAACTCATGACCGAGAATTTCTAGATGGTACCCGCCACGTGATTTATCCGTGGAATCAATCCAAAACCGACAATCGAAAATCCTCAAGCCCCCGAATTTATCTCGCGCAAGTCAATCCAAAATCGACAATCGAAAATCTAAAATCGAATGACCCCGCCCAAAAACGGAGACAAGTTTCCGACAATCGTCGTGGAGGGCAAAAAATTTTAGACCTTAGTTCTACCTCCCAGATTCACGGCGCTGCGAGTAAATCTAAAATCTAAAATCTAAAATCTAAAATCGACTGACCATTAAAAGGGGGAATCATCATCATCCAATTGCAGATCCCAGTTGCCTGAGAGTACCTGATCGACAACCGCATCCAAAGCCGCAGCATTTAAATTCCGGGCGAATTGTTCTTGCAAAGGATTGGAGAGGGGAATTAACCGCAACAGCCGTCCGTCTTGAACCAAGTCAAAATAAGCACCATCGACCGGGGACTGTTTCAGTTCCAGGTAATCAAAACTATACACGTTCAAATAAAGCGCATGATTGGCAATCAGGGTAGAACGGTGGGGGTTGGCGAAGACTTCGAGTACATAACCTTCCCCTTCGCTATAAATCTGGCCATCTTGTATGTGAAGGTAGCGGACACGTCCTAAATCAAACAGCAATCTTTTGATATCGCGTTTGTTGACGACAATCCCTGTATCGATGATGCAAGGAGCAACTACCCTGTTATTCAATTGATCGTGACTCATGGAGTAAAAGCCTCTGTTGTAGTGTATGTTCCCGTCTTGAAAATCAGGGAGTTAGCTAGAATTTTTGGGAAGGGAAACGCGGATCTTGAGTTTAGTCTTTTTAGATAGGGAGCTTTGGGATCGCTGCCGACAGAGGTTTTCCGGGGAAAAGAGCGGGCGACAGGAGGAATGCTCGATCCAAAAAACTAGGGTGTTACAGTCCAATTCTGGCACACGCTAATCGATTGACAACTGCATACCAGATGAAAAATTTTCTATCTTATGGTGCATGATAAATGGGTTCGCTCTACGATCGACTTTTTCCGGAATCAAGGCGCTGCCATCGCAGCCGCAGTCGCTTTTTATACTTGTTTGCCGGTACCGGTGTCTTGGACTTTGGAGTTTCGGGGCATTGCCCGCTTGGCACCGGCGATCGGGCTTTTGATTGGGGGGATGGTGGGACTGGCGGATGTTGGGTTGCAGTTGTTGGGAATGCCTGCTCTGACTCGATCGGCCTTGGTGGTAGTCTTGGGCATCGCGGTGACTGGCGGGCTGCACCTAGACGGGGCAATGGACGCGGCGGACGGGCTGGCTGTACCCGACCCCGTGCGTCGGCTGGAAGTCATGCGGGACAGCGTTACAGGGGCTTTTGGGGCGATGGCTGCGATCGCGATCGTGCTGCTGAAAACTGCCGCTCTCTCGGACTTGAATAACTATCGCTGGCTGGCTTTGATGGGTGTCGCGGGTTGGGGGAGGTGGGCCCAACTGGTGGCGATCGCCCGCTATCCCTATCTCCGGGCAGAGGGTAAGGGAGCTTTTCACAAGGAATCGATTTATTCTCCTTTTGATTTTATACCGGGAGTGCTGTTGCTGCTGAGTTTGAGCGTGGTGCAAGTTGTCTTGGAGGGCGATCGGTGGCTGTTGGCGGTGGGGATGGCTTTGGGGGGAAGTGCGATCGGAATTTTTGCCGGAGCCTGGTTTAACCACCGTTTGGGCGGCCACACGGGCGATACTTACGGTGCTGTAGTCGAGTGGACGGAGGCTTTGTTGCTGTGTCTTTTGGCGGCTTTGGAAGGTTGATTAACAGTAAGACTTTTTCTGAGATTTGCTAACAATCACTTACATTTGCCTTCTGGTCTTCATGTCATATAGAATGAATTTAGCCACTCAGATGTAGGTGAAAAACCTTGGTAGTACGCAACCGCTATATAAATAAGTTGCCTCTACATTATCAAAGCAAATAATCAGATTGGCGTGGGGCTGTAAGCGATAACCAAGCTGAAGGCAAGAATATAAGTGCTTGTAGAAAATTCTACGGGCATCGGTTGATACGCCTTGGTTGAGATATGATCTCAACTTATGTATTTGTTAGCAAATGTTAGCAAAAAAGTATCGGTTAAATTGTTTCTGAGTTAACGGCATCATTCTGCATCATCCAAACGAAAAAGCTGAGGATTTGCTCGACAGGGGGCAGAGGATAGACGGATAAGTCGATCGTCACAGTTTGGTTTTCGAGTTGGATAAATTGCCATTGAATGCCATTACTCACGCTCCCATAAATGATGGGGATGTTTTTTTCTTTGGCTTGATTGAAGCGTTGAGCGGCAACCATTTCGGCAATACACTGACCCAATCCGCTTTTGAGGTCGGTCTTTTTAGCTTCGACAATTACAACGGCGGGGGCTTCAATTTCTAGGACTTCGGACGATCGCGTCAGCAGAAAATCAAACACTCCATTCAGTCCGACAGCTTCGTCGATGGTGAAATCTTCGCCGGAGAAGAGGCTAATTTGGCGATCGAGAATCCGCCTCACTTCCAGCAGTACGGGATAGATGATTCCTTCCGATCGCGCTTTTTCACTTCCCGATGTAGCGACGATGGGGAGGCTATCATTGAGAGTACCGCTGAGAATGTCTGAGGGTGCGATCGGGTTTAGCGGAGGTATAAAGCGAGTTCCCTCTTGGACTGTGAGACCGAAAGCTTGTTTCGCTTTGGCGATCGTAGTAAATTGACTGTATGGCATAATTTTTTCTAGTTGACCATTATAGGTTTTGTTTCGCTATTAATTACTGTAAATGATATTAATCGCAGCTACAATTCTCCTCGAACGGTACGGTGTTGCAAGGGAAATAAGTCATCGAGTTGAGTTACGGATTATTGGTCGGGTTGTCCTGTTTTGTCGAGTACAGTGCGAATCGAAACTCTACCCAACAAAAAGTGGCGTTGCTGATTTACGGTATGAAGGGCTAAATATGCAAGTCATATCAAATCCGTTAGCATCGGAATAGTAAATTCGAGTTCACTGTTGACGGTTGACTGTTGACAGTGAACAGTGAACAGTCAACCGTCAACCGTCAACCGTCAACATCATGTATGAGTGTAACCGGAAATGATATCAGAGAAACCACTATCCACAAAGCTTCTGGATTTTTAACTATTTTTTTTGATGCCCTGATTAAGCAACGCCGACCAGTTTAATATACAAAATTTGATTAAACTTAACTCTTGTTTTTGAAGCTTTTACCTATTGTTCAAGCATTATTTTCAACCAATTTAACAAATAGTAGTGAGATCAGCGTGCGCCAAGACTTTGCAGGTGACGAGAAACCGGGTTTCTGCGACAAATTTCGGTTGAGTACGAAAAATACACTCAGAAACCCGGTTTCTGAGATCGTGCGCTATAATTCCTGTCGTTGGGTGGCGATAAACCGGATTTTTTCACCTAATACCCCTGAATGTCATGGCATATTTTGGTTAAAAACCCGGTGTTAAATGAATGGAAAATCCCATGCAAATTTTCCATTCATTCTCACTTTTTACGCTTTCGGCTCAACCCAAACAGTCATCCCCTCAACCCTCAAACCTTTGCCGCGAGTGCCGCAATATTGACCGTTAGCAGTAACAGGAGTATCGCCCACATTCTGGATGTGAGCCGTATAAAATACGTCATACTTATCAGCTTGCGGCCCAGTCAGCCGCGCGGCAAATCCCTCAATCCGCTTGGCTTTGCCCCGGAATCCAGCTAACTCCCCTTCCGAGATCCAAGCAGTGTCGCCAACTCCTTCAACGTGAGCCATGTACTGCAAATTTAAACCGGCAACGGGAGGCTCTATTTTAATTTGAAATCCTTCCACGCGGCGGCCTTGAGCTTTAGTACCCGCGTATTCTCGATCGCTAAAAGTTCGATCGCCAATTCCTTGAATATGCGCCAACACTTTTAAACCCACAGGCGCCGCAGCTTGCGAACTAGCAGACGGCGCGATCCAAACTTTGATACCCTCGATCCTCAAAGCTTTGCCACGAGTGCCACAATATTCGCCGTTGGAGGACACGTCGGTGTCGCCGATATTCTGAATGTGAGCGGTATAAAATACGTCGTACTTATCAGCTTGCGGCCCGCTCAATCGCACTGCAAATCCTTCAATTCGTTTCGCTTGACCCCGAAAACCGGCCAATTCTCCCTCGCTGAGCCAAGGAGTATCGCCAACACCTTCGACGTGAGCCATGTACTCGACATTTAAGCCGGGAATTGGGGGATCGATATTAATTTGAAATCCTTCGACGCGCCGCCCTTGACCCTTAGAACCCGCGTATTCTTGAGAACCGAAAGTTCGATCGCCAATTCCCTGAATGTGCACCAAAACTTTGATTCCCAAAGCGCCCTCTACTGCCACCGCTGGTTGAATGTCCCTAGGTGCTCCAAAAACAATGTTCCCGGAACCGGTTGTCTGAAGAGACTTAGGTACTTCCACACTGGGAACAATAATCACCTCGTGCATGGGGGCAGAAGGTGCGGGGGATTCCAAAATCTGGATCTGTGGCGCAACTGTAACTTGTTTCGGTGCCACATTTCCTGACGGGATGACAATCACTTCTGGCAAAGGTTCGGCGCTGATTTTTTGTTCTGGCGCTGGTTTAAATGCGGGTTCGACTTTTGCAGGTGCTGCTTTTACCATCTCAGCAATGGTTAATTTGCCTCTGGAAATGGCTACGGCTATTTGTTTGCCAAAAGCGGCGCTGACTGTTTCTTCGAGGATTACCCACTGTTCGTCGTCTAATTTGTCTTGCTGTTCCACCAGGGCGAGGACTGCTGAAACTGGGTGTTTGCCGCTGACTAAGGATTCTGCGTCTGAATGCAGTTGAGTTGGGGTTGATTCGGAAATTGCGCGCTGCAGTTCGCGGGCTCTGGCATGAACTGATTGTAAGGGCGCGAAGTCGCTTTGTTCGCGGTGGGCGATCGCCAATACTCGATCGATCACTTTCAATGCTGCATCGCGAATTTCTGCTTTACCTTCAGAAGCTGCGGCAGTCTCGACTAAGTTTTGAATGTCTTTGAGGGAAGTAATTTCCCCTGGGGCGATCGCGGAGTTGTTTGCTTCGAGAGCTTGTTTTTGGACTGCAGCAAAGTTGCGGCTGTAGGTGGCTACTTCTTGCAGCAAGCTGTCAGAGGGAGGAAGGCCGGAGTCTTGCAGTTGTTTTGCTGCTTGGGATAGGCGATCGGCCAAATTAGCATAAGTTTCAGATAGTCGGGCTATTTGTTGTAGCAAATCTTTATGAGCTAGTTCCATATGGGTCTTGCAGTAAATATTTAACTTGCTGATTATAGACGTTGAGCGTCTTCTGAAGGTAGAAGGCAGTAGTCATCAGTCATTAGTCCGAGGGAAGAAGAAAAATGCTCCCCCTCTCCGACTCCTCCACTCGGACACTCTCCGACTCCCGCACCCAGACACCCGGACACTCTCCGACTCCCCACTCTCCGACTCCTCCTCTGGCATCCCCCATGTGATCGCCGTCACAACCTTGCAAATAATTAGTCACACTCTGCGACTCCGGCTGTCACGAGTGGCCCGTCACAATGTCACACCGATCGAGCAATAGCCGTCACTGCTGATTCTGTGAAAAAAGTTGATACTGAGGCTTGAACCAATAAAATCCGGAAGTGTTATGGTACTAATTCGCGACCTCGCCCAGCAAGCTCTGGCTCTAGGCTATCTAACCCTTGAAGCCGAAAATCAACTGCGGCGGATGTTAACTACCACCAAATATGACTTGGAAGACTTAAATGCTTTTATGGCTTTGCAACTAGCAGCTATGTCCGGAGGAGTGAAACAAGAGTCTCGCGAGCTGAAAAAATTTGAAATCTTTGGCGAGACGGCTTCCGAAACTTCCTTTTAGTAATTAGTTGGCTTTTGATTAGTTGAAATTTAGTAAGGGACATTTCTACAGTGCAGGTTCGTGAAGTTGTAAAACAAGCTATTGCCGCTGGATATCTGAGTTTGGAAGCAGAAAATGAAATGCAGAAGATTTTTTCCTCAGCAAAGTGTGATTTGGAAGATTTGAATGCTTTTATGAGCTTGCAGTTAGCTGCGATGGCTGGTCGGGTGAGGCAAGAGTCTTTGGAAGTGATTAAAATGCCAATTTACCCGGATAGGAATTAATTTCTTGTTCACTTATCTGGCAAGATAACGATTATTTTCTATCCTCAACAAACGCGGAAAAGCTATAATTTTTGGATGACTTCTCTACTAATTAAATTATAAAATATTGGTATTTTGGTTCAATGGGTGTTGAGCAAATTAAATAAAATTGAAATAAATATTAAAATGAATATGTCAGTGGAGAGTGAGGACTTGACTCGTCAAAGGTCAGGCTTGGATGACTAGACCTGTCAAGGTGTTTGCTTCGTAACAGTTGAGCATTATGCTTGAAAAGTTATGTATTGTTAATTCTCTATCAAATGGAGAAGATTTATCGATCGCCCCAAGCAGAGATTTCAAGCGTTTGAGCCACTTTGTAGGCGTTGCATAATTGCGGGATAATTTTGATTGTTTTTTTGTGGAATGGGCTCTCGTAGTCCGAAGGCGTGTATTTTCACACCAGGCGGAACACCCCACAATATATTAGTGTCAACTTAAGCTTTTAGTCCGCCAGTCCTCCCGCTCACCCGGAAGTCCGCCAGGGAATGAATTCCCTGTCTCATAGCGAAAGTCCTCTCAAAGAGGACTGAAGAACTCATTAGTCCTCTTTGAGAGGACTTTGACTTTGAGACTCTTGCTGAAACCCCTGCCGGAATGAGGGTTTAACGTTAAGTTGACACCAATGCCCACAATAATCATCCTCAAATTGTGTAAGGCTCATTTTTCACTTTCTTGAGAGGTATGGCTGGGATGAGGGCCAACAATTTATGCTCAATGATTAACTGGACTTGGTATGAAACAGCTAATATTATTTACCCTCCATCGACCGCAATAAAATTAGTTGGTAGTGAGGATTTTGACCGTCATAAAACTCGCTCGTACTTCCCGTCACTACAAACGTTATAACGGTTATTATACCCACTTTTATATAATCCTTGAGACTATTTCCTACGAGCTCGACGCTCTAACTCTTTAATTACTCTCAGAACAAACAGCGACATTAAAGCGCCAATTAATGCCAGTTGCCACAACCCGCATCCGGCAGCAGTTCCTAAAGCTGCTGACACCCAAATAGCGGCGGCAGAGGTGAGGCCGTGAACTTCAACTTTGCCTCTTTCCTGGTGATTTTGCCGCAGGATTTCTCCGCCTCCCAAAAACCCAATCCCGGCAGCAATCCCTTGAATTACGCGCGCTACAGCATCTCCTCCGTTTTCATTTTTCCCCATTGCCAGCGGCATTAAAACAAACAGTGCACAACCCATACTTACTAGCATATGAGTTCTCAATCCCGCTGGTTTGTTTCTGAGTTGGCGCTCCCATCCAATAATTCCGCCAACAAACATGGCTAGGCACAACCTTAACAGTATGCCTAGCCAATGATCGGGAGACCACAAGTTAGCGATCGACAATGTTTTACTGCAAATAATTAATCCGAATAGCCCAATATTAGCGGAGCACGATGTCCGATCGCAATCTCACTGCCAAATCTTGTTCCGGGCGAATCACGAGCACGTCAACGCTGCGCCGCCCCAACAATACTCCAGCTAAAGCGCCGATCCCAGCGCCTCCCAATACTTCTTCAGTCGCGATCGCTTTGTCGCCGGTAATGCCTGCGAGTGCTGCTGCTGCTGCTGCACCCAAGGCTGCACCTTGCGCTACTGAACCTGTGCCAGCACCTTTTTGGACTCTTTCGGTTCGGGTAATAATTCCTGAATTTCCGTCAATCCGATAGCGTTGGCGGCGGCTGATAATTAACTCTCTGGCAACAAATTGAGTACCACTTTGATTGCCTCTTCTGACAGGTTGCAGTGCCCCGACTATCTGGCTGCCTGCAGGGATTAATACTCTGCCTTGAGGTGTGCGGATGTCTTGCGCTACTGTTAAAGTTAAAGGTGCCGTTTCTTCGCGGGTGACAACTATTTTGTCTTTTTCATACCTAACTGGAATTACACTGCCCGACGGAATTCGGATGCTATCAAATTGGGAAATTCTTTGTTGGGCTTCTGCGGGAGTAGCTACCACCAGCGGCGCGCTGGTTCCAACGGTAATGCCCAGTGCGAGGATTGCTGCTGTTGCTGAACGCCATTTTTGAGAAGTAATCATATAAATTGTCTCCTTGCTGTCGTTTTTGTTTACTTAGGAACGCACTACTGCTAAATTTGTTTCTGGTTTCGCATTCATCTGATGTTTTGATTATGGCAGGCTGGAATTCTACCAGTTGGGAAGATAAGGTTGATAATCCAGAAGTTTAAAATTTGGAAAAATCTAGAAAATCCGCAAGACAGGGGCTATCGGGAAGATAAGGAAGATAGTCAACAGTCAACAATTAATTGTTGAGAGCGTTTAAAGCTAGCAATCCTGCACCGAAAGCTGGTTCGTATCGGGGCGAAATTACCTTAGCTTTTGGGGCGATCGCACTTATGGCCGCTTCAAACCGACCTCGGCAATTTGCCTCTCCACCCCACACACCTCCTACGATCACAATTTCAAATTCTTCTGTTTGGTTAAATAGCGCTGAAATGGCTATTTTTGTTGAATAGGTTAATTCGGCCACAGCATTATTGATAATGCAGTCAGCGACGCGATCGCCCTCTGCTGCTGCTCCCTCGACAATCGGCGCTAAAGCAGCAATTTCTTTGACTCCCCAACCGCGCCCGTAAACGACTTCTACCAATTCTTCTAGGTTATTGAGGCCTAAATGCTCTTGAAATTTTTCCGCAAGCACAGTAAAATCTTCGCGTCCGTCATAGAACTTCAAAGCAGCTTGCAAACCCTGAAGGGCGATGTTATATCCGCTGCCTTCATCGCCTAAAATGTATCCCCAACCGCCGACTCGTTTAGTTTTCCCTTGACGGTTTTGCCCAAAAACAATCGAACCGGTTCCTGAAATAACGGCGATACCCACTGGATGGCCTGTACCGCCAGCAAGTGCGATCGCGCAGTCGCTGGAAATTACTATATTCCTGGGCAGGAACGATCGGGTTACTGGTAAAGTATTCGTCAACTGCAAGTTCTGCACTACAAATTGCACTATTTCACGATCTTTTGGACGCCCGACGCCTGCTAGTCCCAGACCAATTGCTTCTATGTTGAGATTGCCTACAGACTCGACCTGAGCGGACAGAACTGCTCGTTCGATCGCCAATTGGATGGATTGTTTTGCTGTCTCAATTCCCAGGGTTTGATAATTGGACGGCCCTGCTTCACCCCGTCCTAAAACAAGGTGGTTGTCATCCATTAAAAGGCAGATTGTTTTAGTGCCGCCGCCGTCGATGCCGAATACGTAACTCATGAATAATTTAGAGAATAATAGAGCAACCCAGATTAACAGATATCTCTCTATTCTACGCTTTGTACAATCAGATTAAACTGAGATGTTGCACCATTGTCAATAAGCCTTTTATGAACAGGCTTTTCGGCCTGTTCCACAAGAAAATTAATCTCCTGTGGAACAGGCCGGAAAGCCTGTTCTTCAGAATGGTGCAAGATGTGAGATTAAATCGACAGAGCAATGCTAATAATAATTAAACCTAATAATGCTAACCAAACCAGATGGCGCTGACACCAATTTTTGATTGATTGTGGCCAGCCGCCGCTGCTGTAACGGATCGTCTGTGGCACAAGTGGCTCAGCTTGATTGTGATAAAGCGTGCATTCTTTGGCAAAGGGACGCTGCGGGTAGTTGCAAGTGTCGTCTTCGTGATAAATACAGGTAGTGCACAGAAATTCTTCGGGTTTCGATCGATAAAGAGGGATACCCGGATGACCGAAAGCTTTGAGGGGGATTTTGCAGTGTGCACAGGCGAGCGCTTGGGCGTCTACAGGTTGGTGACAGCGGGGGCAATCAGGCATAGACAGCAGGGTGATGGGGTAATGTGGTGGGTAGGCTCATTAGGGGGTTTTCCGAACGCCGAGAATGGGCGATCGCCTCGCCATCAGGCGGCTGGATGCTCCAAAATAGAAAGGTAGGTGTGCGCTGATGTAACTTTAAGTTTACAGATGGTTTCGCAGCGACAGCAGGCGACCTGAGCCGATCGGGTATCAAAGGGCCAACATTAGGAAAAATCTATGGATAACAATAGCAACTTACTCAAACAACTGGTAATGCTGGGCATTGGTACTACCTCCCTGGTGGCAGAGAAATTGCAGGAAGTGAGCGAGCAATGGGTCAAAGATGGCAAAATCAATTCCGAGCAAGCCAAAACCTTTGTGGATGACATGACGGAGCACCTCAAGTCTGAACAGGGCAATTGGGATACGCAGTTGCAGCGGCAACTACGGAATATGCTGCAAGATATGGGAGTTCCCCGACAGTCGGAAATGGATGAGTTGCGCGGAAGGCTCGATCGTTTAGAACGTCAGATGCGGGATTTAGAAAACCGTAACTGGCGCTGAGTTCGATCCTCTTCTGCAAGCTTCGCTAACGCCCGCGAGAAGTTCGCTGCTATCTTGTGATAAGATTGTCACCCGAAGGCAGAAGGCTAAAAAAAGGCACTTATGTAGAAGCCACTTATGTAGAATTACAAACATTCTGACTTCATACTTTTGCCTTTCAAATTATCTGGAACCTGCCCTTTTTTGGTAGAAAAGTTCAGATAACATTTGGTATTTCTTGTTGTACGAGATGTCTTAGATATCTGAGATATCGCGGTTAAAAGTATTAGGAGGATTAATTTTGCGAGGAGTTCTAGTCAGCTTGGGAGTAATGCTGGTTTGCTTTTTGTTTTTGATAGTCGCTCAAATGGGCGGTTCTGGGTCCCAAGCAGTTGCAGCCGAATTGAACAATCTTTTACCCGAGACTGCTATTGAGAAGTTGTCAGCGCAGTCTTTGAATGAAAATAGCTTGCTAGTAGCTGATGCTACTTTACCAGAGGTACCAGCTACTATCGCTGGCAATGACATGACTGATAATACTGAGAAAACTGTTAATACTGAGAAAACTGTCACCACAGATTCAGGTCTGAAATATGTTGAATTGACAGAGGGTAAGGGGGCGACTCCAAAAACCGGGCAGACGGTTGTCGTACACTACACGGGAACTTTGGAGGATGGCACGAAGTTTGACAGTTCGCGCGATCGCAATTCACCTTTTCAGTTCAAAATTGGCGTGGGTCAAGTAATTAAGGGTTGGGATGAAGGTGTCGGTACGATGAAAGTTGGAGACCGCCGCCAATTGATTATTCCCCCTGAACTCGGTTACGGTGCTCGCGGTGCGGGCGGGGTGATTCCTCCTAATGCTACGCTGATTTTTGATGTGGAATTGTTGAAAATCGCTGGTTAGGTAGCTCAATCTAATTCAACGTAAAACTTTTACGGTGTTTAGAAACCCGGTTTTTTTTAAGAAACCGGGTTTCTGTGTATGTTCTGGTTGATTTACGATCGCTTCGGAGATGCCAGATTGCGAAAGCAGGTAAATTGGGCGTCGAATAATAGTTTGATGATTCCTGTGGGCCCGTTTCTGTGTTTGGTAATAATTACTTCTGCAATTCCGCGATCGGGGGAATCAGGGTTATAGTATTCATCGCGGTAGAGCATAATTACTAAGTCGGCGTCTTGCTCTATGGAATTATGGGCATACAAACCTTGTGTGGCAAAGCTTTCAATATTTTCTACTGTCATATCGTAAACCATTTCTTCGCCACAAAAATTGATTTCTCTCACCTTATCCCAATAGATATCGCTAACAGCTAGCTTGAATATCTCTTCGGCATCCAAAATATTCCCCAACTGATATGCGCGTTCTCGACCAATATCACATTTGTAATCCGTTGTGGCTGAATAACGCATACCTAAGCAATCTTGCATCTGTTTGACGGTTAAACCAAGGCGCTTTTGGGCAAGATTGACTTGAGTTCGCCAAAGTTCATTCGGAATTAAATCCCGATTAGTCTTCCCACTATCAGCATTATTTAAATATATTTTTACCTCTTCCAAACTAGATTTTTTATAATTACCAACTGCACCAATTACATTCGCAAATATTTCTATGTCTGATTTCCCTCCTAACCAAACTTGATATTGTGCGCGCCCTTTTTTACCTTGAGAAATAACTCTGACAGCCGCATTGATGTTCAGTCTAAGCAACAGAGAACGGACTCCTCTGGCTAACTTCTCGCTACTAGAAGCATAATAAATAGCTGGATAAAGACATTTCTTCCCTTTAGTCGGTTTGATACAACCATCAGTTGCCCATAGGTGTCGAAGGAAAAGAGCGATCGATTCTTGCGGTTGGGTAAATACTAAACTGGGAATAAATTTTTCATGGGAAAGTAAACCAAATATTTCTAATTGTTCGAGCCATTTAGTAATCGGATTTTTAATATTGGGAGCGAGACGATAACTAGCGGAGAGATAAACTTGATACCAATCGCGTTCGCGTTTAATGCGGGGATTAATTTTATCACCAAATACTTCTGTAGCCAAATGTGCAACTAATTCAGCTAAATCTAATTCTCGCGTCGTGTACTGAATGGTATGTCGGGGTAAAGTACAACCATCACCAATTAAATGTCCTAGTAAAGCTAATTCAGCATTACCCATCGTCTGCACTTCAGTACAAGGAATTGATCGAGGTGTAGCAATTCGATCGCCTATTTTTAATTCATCTAACCGCTTCCAACCATCTGATGTAAAGAACTTATGATTGCCTGTTGCTGTAATCGAATTTCCCAAGCAAGTCGTCATCTCCCAGACGGGCTTGACTCCAGTACAAAAAGCATTAGTCACCATCGCTTTTTCCTGTTTCAGAGTATCTGAATTTAATCCCCAAACAGCAAAGCCAGATTTGCCGACTAAATCACGAATCGGGACTTCTAATCCACTATCCGCCAAGGTAACTAAACTATCGCCACCGAGACATCCGCTTTCGCGTAAATCAGACATCATCGGCCGCTTGTTTGTCCTGGCTTCCACACCCCGACTCAACTGAGATAAGGCAATAATCGGCACGTTGAGTTCGCGGGCTAAACCTTTAAGACTTCTGGTAATTCGAGATAGTTCTTGCACGCGGTTGTCGCTGGTACCTTCCATTAATTGCAGGTAATCTAGCAAGACTAATCCTAGGGTTCCGCCTTGTTCTGCTTGGAGGCGGCGGACTTTCGATCGTATTTCTGTGACGGTAATATTGGGAGTATCGTCAATAAACAGCGGTAGTTCTGATAAATTGCCAATGGCTGTACTGATTGGTTCCCATTCGTTTTGACTGATTCTACCCGATCGCAATCGGTTACTTTCTATTTTGGCTTCACTCGACAGGATACGCTGCACTAGCTGTTCTTTCGACATTTCTAAGCTGAAAACGGCAACCGGCAATTTTTGCTGTCCGGCGGCGATGTGATGGGCGATGTTGGTACAGAAAGCTGTATTGTGAACGCAGATATCGTTAGCCACAAAATTGTGTGTCTCCGGGATAGTTAAGTCGTAAACTTGCTTGTTTCCCATCGGTTCGATAGAAACTATTTCATCCCAGTAAACCTCGCTATCTGCCAGTTTTTTCAGCCATAAATTATCTAAAGCCGTTGCTAAAACTAAAAATCTTTCTCTGGACAGCGCACGTTTACCAACGTGGATATTTGAGTGACCTTTGATGTCTGCGCGTTTTGCTAAGGATGCCCAAGATTCGTTGCCTTTTGCTAATGCTAGGTATTCCCACGCCTCTACAGGAATCAAATCGCGGTTATTGTGAGATTCTTTATTTTCTAATGCTTCTTTTACTTTGAATAAGGCTACCTCTTTGCCAAAAATGCCAATTTCTGATATGAATGTTTTGATTGATTTTGCATCAGTAATATCGATTTGCCAAGCTGGTCTACGAGTATTTTTGTATTTGACAGAACGCTTTTTGAGGGCTGCAATGATGCCAAATCTCAGCAGTAGATGCTGTACGTGTCTGGCTAGTCCCTCGCTGACAGAACAGTAGCCTAGTTGAGATTGACCGCTGGTAAGTAGGGTTGCCCAGCCGTCAGTTGAAAAGAGGCGGTTGAGGAAAAGGGCAACTTGCGATCGCCGCAATCTAAACACTATGTCCGGTACGGTTTTCTCATGAGCATTTTTTCCCATCAGACCTAACTTTTCTAACCAATTTCTCAGGGGATTTTTATGACTTGTATTAATAACATCCATTCCCTCATCGGCTAGGTGTTCTGGATCTACTCTTAAAACTCTGCAAATGCCACTAAATAATTCTTGATTGGGAAATGCTATTCCTTCCACCCAAGACCGGACTAATCGCGGTGGAACTTTCAATTCTCGCGCTAATTTTTTAGAGTCAAAATTTCGTTTTAAAAGGATTAGTTCTAAATTATAACCAAAGTTTTTTATACTATCTGTGTAACTTTCTCGATCGCCCATGACATAATATTCTGGTGCGCGTCTCCCTTTATCGTTAAATCGCAGCTTAAGACCTCCGAAGCTAGTAGCAGCTTCAGCAAAATCTTGTAGTATAGCAGTATTTCCATTGGTGAAGTGTGGCGCGCTGCGTGTCAAACACCCATCGCCAATTAGATAAGCCAATAATTTAACTTCACAGTCTCGGATGGTTTCTTTACCAAAAAGATTCATCCTGCGGGGAACAGCAATCTTATCGCCTACTTGTATTTCCCTCAACTGCCGCCAGCCCTTAATTGTTAAAAATGGGTGTGTAATTGTACTTTCTATAAAGCGTCCCAGTCTTGTTGTAACCCGAAATACAGGCTTAATTCCATCATCTATAAAAGCTGATGGTCTAGTTAGGTGAAATTGCCAATCTTCTCCTAATGTTAGTAATTCAGCTTGACGTTTTTGATAGATTTGTTCTATACTAGAAACAGTTCCATCACTTTCTACTATTACGGTAGAGGCTGCTTGGCACTTGCCCATCGCCGGCCTGGCTGCAACGATGATTAAATCCGATCGCTGAAAGCCTCCTGTCATAGCATCTAAGTCATAAAAACCGCACGGAATACCGGGAAGTGTGAGGCCTTCATTGCGATTTTCTAGGTCTTGAAATGTTTGGTTTAATGTTTCGCCGATCGATACTAAATCCTGTTGCGGACGTTCTTGAGTGATGCTGAAAATTTCTTGTTCGGCGCGGTCTAAGACTGTTTCTAGTGGTGTTGCCGTCTCGTAACCTAATTGTACTATGTTGTTGCCAGCTTCGATTAATTTGCGGCGCTGATATTTGTCTTCTACTAAAACTGCATATTGGTCGATGTTGACTGCGGAAACTGTGCGATCGACTAATTGTGCTAATTTAGTTAGTCCTCCTACTTGCTCTAACTGGTTGCGGTCGGTTAGCGCAGTTGTTACCGTCATTAAATCGGTAGGTTGGCCCTGTAAAAATAGCCCTAATGCCGATCGATAAATGACTTGATGAGCGGTGATGGCAAAAAACTCCGGTCGCAGCAGTTCGGCAATTCGGGAAATAGCTTCGGGGTCTATTAAAATCCCGCCCAAAATTGCTTCTTCTGCCTCTATATTTGTCGGCATCAAATCGCTCATTAGTCAATAGTCCTCAGTCAGTCGATTTTAGATTTTAGATTTTAGATTTTAGATTTACTCTACAGATGAATCTGGGAGCTTGAACAAGATCCTAAAATTTTAGGTTCGACTCTCATGAGCGTCGGGGCTTGTGTCCGTTTTTCCGGCGGTGTCATTAGTTATTATCAGTGTAAGGTTGTAGGAGTGCGCTCTGTCGCGAGCTCGCGTTTATACCAGACTCACGCTCTCTCGATCTCGCACTCCTGAAAAAATGCTTCTTACTCTCTGGAGAGATGCTCCGGTTCTCAATCTGCAAGTTAGCGTTATTGAGTCCTTACTTAGCAGTGCTTAGTTGTTAGCTAATGACTAACAACTAATGGCTAATGACTGATGACTGATGACTCTTAATTACATCGGAACAACTTGAATATCAACTTCGGCAGTAACTTCTGCGTGTAGTTTGATTTCAGCTTTGTATGTACCAGTTTGGCGAATTTCGGGCAGAGTGATGCCGCGCCGATCGACTTCTTGACTGGTAGAGTTGAAAATCAGTTCTGCTACTTCTTGGTTGGTGACAGTACCAAAAATCGCGTCTGCTTCGCCAACTTGCTTGGAGATGATGAAAGGCCCAGCCGATTGGAGGGCGGTTTTGCGGACTTCAGCTTGCTGCTTGAGCTCTAGCTGGCGCAGTCTTTCTTCTTCACGGCGGCGCTCTGCTTGCTTGAGAATGCCCGGAGTGGCTTTAAATCCCAGGTTTTGGGGTACTAGATAGTTGCGGGCGTAGCCTGGGGCTACTTCTACTACGTCGCCAGCTTTGCCGAGTTTGCTGACATCTTTATTTAAAACTAATTGAACGCGCTTGGCCATGATCGTGGGTTGTGGGGTTTTAACTGCAACTTTTTATAATAGCGAAGTTTGAGGGGCGATCGCAAGGGAGTTCGGCAACGGATTATGTAGCGGATGTAACGGATTTAACGGATTTAATGGATGGATGTTGAGATTCGAGGTTCGAGATTCGACGTTCGAGGGAAGAAACAGGGATAATATTTTTAAGGGGCAAATTCAGTTTGAAATTACGCAAAACGCGGGTGCTGTAATGAGCTAAATCAACTACAGTGCAATCTCTTACCGATCGCTCAGGCTTTATTTTCAAGGCGCTCACGGGCGATCGATCGCGCTACAGTAGCAACTAACTGGGTCGAATTGATCGGCTTGGCTAAGTGTTGGTCAAATCCGGCTTGCAAAATTTGCCGCTCGTTCGCTTCTCCAGCATAGGCCGTTAAGGCGATCGCCAACAACTGCCGATACTCAGGCGCAAGCTGAGTGCGGATGCGATTTATCAACATATACCCGTCCATTTCGGGCATTCCGATGTCGCTGACGAGCAAATCCGGTGCAGTTTGTTCGATCGACTCTAGCGCCTCAGCAGCAGATGAGAGGGAAATCACCTCTGCACCCGCTTCCTCAAGCACGAAAGCCACAAAATCTCGCGAGTCGAGTTCATCATCTACCACCAAAATTCTCAATCCAGCTAGCGGCAAGGATGAGAGATCGGGACAAGCTGACCAATTGAGGGCTTCATCCTCCTGCCTTCTAGAATCATCATTTAATAGCGGTAATCTCACCGTAAACTTGGCTCCTTGACCAACTCCTGCGCTTTCTACAAACACCGTTCCGCCGTGAAGTTCGATCAGTTGGCGAACGATCGCCAATCCCAGTCCCAAGCCGCCAAATTTGCGCGTTGTAGCGCCATCTTCTTGTCGGAAATGGTCAAAAACATAAGGCAAGAAATCGGGAAGAATACCTTTACCCGTGTCCGTGACTTGAATTTGAGCTTGGCGTGCGATTTGCCCTAATCGAACTTCCACTCTACCGCCTTCGGGCGTGAATTTCACCGCATTTGATAACAAATTCCACACAATTTGTTGCAAGCGACTTGTATCGCCGAGAACTTGCCCGACATCGGGATTTAAGATTGTTTGGATTTGAATTTTTTTAGCTTCGGCTGCTAATTGCACGGTTTCCACAGCAGACGGAATAATGGTTGCCAGATTCACCGGAGTCACATTCAATCTGAGTTTTCCTTGCAGAATCCGAGACACGTCAAGCAAGTCTTCGATTAATTGAGATTGCAGTCTGGCGTTGCGCTCAATAGTCTCAAAGGCTTTGGCACTTTTACTCGCGTTCAGCTTGCCGCCGACGAGCAGTTGGGACCAGCCTAAAATCGGATTCAGGGGCGATCGCAACTCATGAGAAAGCACCGCCAGAAACTCGTCTTTAATGCGGTTAGCTCGCTCAGCTTCCGCGCGGGCAGTTTGTTCTAATTGCAGAACCATATCGCGCTCAGTTTCCACTTGTTTGCGCTCTGTAATGTCGATAACAGAGCCGATATAACCCTCAAATTGTCCCCTTTCGGAAAATCTGGGAGCAGCCGCATCAATCACCCAAGAATATCTGCCATCCTGGCGCCGGAGGCGATATTCCACGCGGAAAGATTCCTGGCGTTCGTTGGCGGTCAAGAACACATTTTTGGCCTGTTCTCGGTCTTCTGGATGCGCCGCGTTTACCCAACCCAATCCCAAACCTGTTTCCTCAGTTTGACCTGTGAAGTCATACCAGCTTTCGCTCAAGAAAGTGCAATAGCCTGTGGAGTCTGTTACCCATACCATAAATGGAGCGTTGTTAGCCATATTGCGGAATCGTTCTTCGCTTTCTTGCAGCGCTGATAAAGCTTGTTTGCGTTCTGTGATATCCCGACAGACAATCACTCCGCCTTTGATTTCGCTGCTAATATCAACTACCGGATAACCGCTGATACTGATCCAGCGATTTTCGGCATCTTCGCGGCGGACAAATACTTCTACATCATTGACATATTCACCTTTGATGGCTCTGGCTAGAGGTAGCTCAGCGTTGGGGAAGAGGGTTTTTTGGTCTGGCAAAAATAGCCCGTAGGTGCTCGACCATTCCTCCCAGGATTTTTCATTCGATAGCTGACCGAATATCGCCACGGCGGCTCGGTTAAACAGCACAAACTCCCCTTGTTGGTTGGCCAAAATCAAACCATCACCAATGCTGTCAATGATTACTTGCAGTAACTTAGTTTGTTCTTGCATGGCGACTTCTGCTCGTTTGCGATTTGTGATGTCGCTGGAGATGCCAATCAGGCCGATGACTTCTCCCGCCTGATTGCAGTAGGGAGCTTTCATTGCCACGAATGTCCGAATGCCATCGGGAGATTCTTCGACGACTTCTGTTTTGCCGGATTCCATAATGCGCCGATCGTTTTCCGAGACTATGACTCCAAGTTCTGCTATTGGGTATAAATCGCGATCGCGCCGGCCAATTACTTCAGCAGCAGGTTTTCCCAGTACGTCCAGCGTAGCTGGATTGGCATAAATAATCCGTCCTTCTCGATCTTTGACAAAAATTGGCGTGGGTGCTGACTCGTTAATCACGTTCAAAATCGCATTCTTTTGCCGCAGTTCTTCTTCAGTGCGTTTGCGATCGCTAATATCGATCCAATAAGCCGTAAGTCCTGCGGCCGCTGGGTAGGCGCTCACTTCTATATACATCTGGAGCGACGGCGAAAATTCTTCAAACTTGACAGGAACTTGCTCGTTAACGACTCGATGAAATTCTTGATATACCATCGAATTCGATTCTTTATCGGCGGGGAATAGCTCCCAGATCGATCGACCTAGCAACTCGTTTCTCGAACGAGAAAGCAGTTTTTCTGCTGTGGCATTAACGTAGGTATAGCGCCATTGCGAATCGATCGCCATAAAGGCATCGGTAATACTTTCTATAATATTGCTGACTTGTTGGTTGGCAGTTTGCAGCGCGAGTTCAGCGTTTTTGCGCTCGGTGATTATTTCGCAAAAAATCATGATGCCGCCAATCTCATTGGTGTTGGTTCGCCAAGGGTGAATTTCCCAGCGCACCCAGTCGATCAAGCCATCAGGGCGGGGAAACTGATCTTCTTGGCAGATTTCGACTGATCCCGCCAGACAGCGCTGGTGGATTTGTTTGAAACGATCGGGCAAATTGGGAAATATCTCGTAGTGCGATCGACCCACAATGTTTTGATCGCCGAGCCCGTAACTTGCCAGCCAGCGGTCGCTCACCAGCATATACCGCATCTGGCGGTCAAACATCGCCACCCCCGCAGGCGAATGTTTTACGAACAGCCGCAGTTGCTCTTCCTGTTGCCGCAAGAGATTTTCCGACTGTTTGCGATCGCTGATGTCTTTGAAAAGTATGGCAACTTTTCGGCTCTGCGGCTCAGGAGTGCGGAACGCCGAAACCTCAAACCAGCGGTTCATGGCTTCCGAGCCGTGTTCAAAGCGCAAGGGTTCCCCCGTGAGCGCGACTTTGCCGTACATCTCAAACCAATAATTTTCGTGATTTGGAAGGAGCTGTCGCATCGTTTTACCTGTAGCTTGTTCGAGTCCGGTTTGTTTGACAAAGGCAGGATTGACTTCCAAAAAGCGGTAATCGATCGGCTTTTCGTTTTCGTCAAACAGCATTTCGATGACGCAAAAACCTTCGTCTAGGGACTCAAACAAAGTGCGATAGCCTTCCTCGGAACGACCCAAAGCAGCAAGAGCTTGTTTGCGATCGCTAATATCCATAAAGGCCGCCACACAGCCACGAACTGCGCCCTGTTCGTCAAATAACGGCACCGCATTCACCAACCAATCAAAGGCTACCCCGTCCTCGCGCACCATTTGAATTTCCACATCTCGCACTTGAACGCCGGAAGCCACGGCCAGTTGCATGGGCAGTTGTTCTCCCGGAATTTCTTCTCCGTTGCGGAGTCGTCTAAAGGGAAGGGCTGCAGCTTGCTCTCCGGTTCCAGAAACATTGGTATCGGGTGGCACTTTCAACATCGCCTGGGCAAATCGGTTAGCGCGAATTACTTTACACTGGGGGTCGTGGGCGATCGTAATACCGACGGGTACAGCATCAAGTATCGATTCGAGTTCATTGACTCGTCGCTCTAGTTCTTGGTTGAGCCGTTGAATTTCTTTTTTGGTAGCTTTGCGTTCGGTAATTTCTAGCACCGTCACATTCACGCCCAAGACGCGATCGTCCTCGGCCTTCAGCGGATAGAGACTCAACAGCCAATCGCGATCGACTCCCGGCTGTGCTGAGTTCGTCCCGCGAACTTCGAGCTGTTTGAGAGGAACTTTAGTTTCAATAACTTGTCGGTAAAGCGGCTCTAACTCATCTGCTTGTTCTGGCAAGATTTCGCGCAATGTTTTGCCGATGTGGGCGGCGGCTGGAACTCCGTTAATTTCTGCTAGCCGATCGTTGATGCGGACAAACCGCAACTCGGTATCTATAAAGCAAAGTCCGATCGGCGCACTAGCATAAATCGCCTCTATTTCTGCTACTTGCTGCTGCACAGTTTGTGCTTGTTTAATTGAATCAGCCCGATCCGCTTTCTGCTCGGTGACATCTTGAAAATAAACGGCAAGTCCCGATGGGATGGGATAGGCTCGTACCGCATACCAAGCATTGAGTGGCGGATAAAAAGATTCAAAACTAACCGTAATTTGTTCCCGAACAGGCAAGATGCCTGTTCCACAAGAAGAAAATTCATCTTTTGTGGAACGGGCATCTTGCCCGTTCTTGAGAATGGTGCAAGATGCGATCTCAAACAAACTGCCCGCTGATTCGGGAAACTCTTCCCAAATGTTGTTGCCAATCAAATCTTGCGAGGGTCGATTTAGCCACCGCGCTGCTTGCGAATTGAGGTAGGTAAATCGCCAATCTCGATCCAAAGTAAAAAACCCGTCCGAAATACTTTCGAGGGTGTCTGACAGTTGGGGCGCGGGCGCGTTACAGACTGGTTCAGGCTTTTGTTGAGCGATAGGAGTGAAGGTGGTTACTACCGCATAGGGAGTCGATCGATCTCCCTGAAATAAAGGTTGAGAATTGAGCCTCAACCAAATCAATTCTCCCTGTGGCCGATCAAAGCCCATGATGACATTTGAGCATGGTTGCCCGGTTTGCAGCGCCACCATCGCCGGATGTGTCTCGCCGGGAAAATCCGAGCCATCTTCACGCAGAGTGTGCCAGCGACTGTTGATTGAAGTCCAGCCCTGCATCTGTTCTGCTGTCATCCCCAATAGCTCCTGGGCGTGAGAATTGCAGCCCTGAATGCTACCATCTGCCAATTGCAGAACCATCCCTACATCAGTTGGCAAAGGCGCGGCTGGGTAGAACGCTTTGTTAGAATCCGTTGAAACAGAGGGGTCGATTTTTGCTTGGGGTTCAGTATTGGGGGGGTTTTGCATCGGTTTCTAACAACGCTCATTTTACTTTGGGCAAAGCACATGGCGGTCAATAATAGGGAAATAACCAGAGGAACTTTTGATTTGAGCAGGGTGACACTTCAAACCTAAGATGGATGTCGATCGTTCTGCGGTAATATCGATATCTAGACAATTTATTTTATCGTAGAGTCCCACGTCTGAACCAGTTGCGGGATTCAGCACAGGCGACGGGGAATTTTCTGGCTGTTTCAAATGCCAGGTTAGTCCCTCTCATTATTTATCGCGTTGCTGCATATTACCAATGGCTGTTGCTTGTTTTCGGGCGCGCACAGATGGCACTTGCACACAGGTAAATAAGTAGATGAAGCTTGAAAATACATAACCCCTCTCTCGCAGCGAGTGAAACGAAGCAATCGCTCTTGTTACGCCCGCCTTACATTCTGTTACATTGTAAACTTTATTTGCGCCTACCTACTTAGAAACCCCGTTTCTTTGTGTAAATCTAACCGGAAATTTAGGCAAGATTTTGTTCGTCTCAACGGTAAACGGGCGATCGCATTTACCTCAATACAGGGTCGCCTGCTTCCTCCAGTCCCAACGTTTGTGTCACGTTTGCCGTTCATCTCACAAACTTAATCCTATGCACATATTCACAGCCGCCGATCGCACCTATATTCTGGGGTTAGCAGCACTTCTCAAGTCTGTAGATCTGAATGTTAGCCAATCTGGGGAGGAGGAGGTCAAAATTACCGTTGTATCTACCAGGATATATTCACCGCAAAAGGAACAGTTACAGAATTGCTGCAAATACCCGATTGAATGGCAAGAATTGCAATCTAATTACGACCAACTTCTTTCGGTATCAGGTTCTAAACTTCCTTACGTTAAATTGGAGCCGCGAAAATATACCAAAGAAACAGAAAGGCTGATTTGGCTCGACAGCGATACGATCGTTCTGGACAGCTTAAAGTCGCTGTGGAACCTAGATTTTCAAACTATGCCGATAGCAGCCGCCGCCAACTTCTGGGGAAATCCCAACAATTATCAAGCTCGAAACCCTTATTTCAATAGTGGTGTTTTAGTTTACAACATGAAGCTTTGGGAGGAAGAGCAACTGTCGGAAAAGTTGCTCCAAAATGCTAGAACCCACGTTTGGGGCGATCGCGATCAAGGTGCATTAAATTCAGTTTTAGTGGGAAGGTGGAAGCAATTAGACCAAATATGGAACAACCACAAGACTGATGATATGTCAAGTAAAGTGATGCACTTTATGTCAAGACCGAAACCGTGGGAAAGCTCCGCCCCCAATCAATTATGGCTCGATATGTTGTCTCAGACACCGTTTAAGGATGAACTGGAAAAAATCCCAAATAAGTTTAAGGGGCTGTCGAGCTTTCACCTAAAATACAAAAGACTTGACCGATGGTTGAGCGAACCGATACTCAAGTTTAAGAGTTACCTGAAACAACAAAAACGTTAAGTTCAAAATTGGTCTTTCATGCCGCGCAATCGAGCGAAGGTTTGCACTGGATCGCGGGTGTTGGTGGCTGATTGGATGTTGGGAAAATCCCAGCGCAAAAATGGGTTTGTGCTTTTTTCGAGCCCGATCGATGATGGTATTGTAGGTTGCGATCGACTGCGCGCTTCCTTGACTTCGGCGAAGCGCTGCTGTAAATCGGGATTGTCGCCATCCACACTCAAGGCAAATTGCAGGTTGTTCAGCGTGTATTCGTGGGCGCACCAGACTCTCGTACTATCAGGCAAGTTTCGCAGTTGCCGCAGAGAGGCTAACATTTGGGCGGGAGTGCCTTCTTTGAGCCTGCCGCAGCCTCCAGCAAATAAGGTGTCGCCGCAGAACAATTCGCCGGTTTCGCTGGGGTTGTTGGGGGGGAAATAGTAGGCGATGTGAGCTTTTGTGTGGCCGGGTAGGAAGAAGACTTCGGCGGTTCTGTTGGCGAAAGAAACTCGATCGCCCGCTTGTAAAAACACTTGCTGTCCGGGTATTCTGCCTCGGTCTTCTGCGCCAGCGTAAACTTTAATTTGGGGAAAGCGATCGATCAGTTGCTGGTTGCCGCCTACGTGGTCGCTGTGGTGGTGCGTATTGAAAATTGCTGTTAATTCGGCTCCGAGCGAGATCAGTTGCTGCAAGACCGGCTCTGCTTGCGCTGGATCGACGACTGCTGCTGTGTGGCGATCGGGGTCGTGCAGCAAGAAAATGTAATTGTCGGACAGTACCGGAAGCCGATAAACCTGCATAGAAAAGTGCCTCTCTCGGAAAAATATTATATAATTAAGTTAGTCTGAACGCTATCCGAAGGCTGATTGCAGATTTATTAAGTCCGCATATCTATCTTGGGAAGTAAAACTCTGATACGTTTCTGATACGTTTCTGATACGTTTCTGATACGTTTCTGATACGTTTCTGATACGTTTCTGATACGTTATTTCTGCTGTTGAGCAAATTGATTTGCGGTCGGGTACGCACCATTTTTGGGTCATGAACTGCAATCGGCTTTAACTATTTTGGCATAAAAGCGATCGAATAAATGCGAACCTCTCACAACAAATCGAACTTAACAATTTCTCAAAAAGTCGATCGGATTGTAGCGTCTGGCAAGATCAGTCGCAGGGAACACTTAGTTTTGACTTCGGCTATCCTGTCAGATGATAAAATTTCAGAAGAGGATCGACATCAGATTAATCGGATATTTGATTATATCCAAATTGGTCGCCTCAAGTTTATCGAGTGAACAGAAAGACTTGCACAGTCAGCATCTATCTGGAGTGTAAAAAGCGTTCTTTAGGAGTGCGATCGTCCCGTCGGGCACAGCAAAGCCTATATATTTCGCTTTAATTCTCCGGCTCACGCGGAGTGTGAAAGCGTCTGATGTGGAAGTCTCAAAGTAACAAGGCTCTTGGCAATCCCAGCTACAAAAACAGGCAGAAGAAAATGAGTTCAGAAAAACAAACTATTTTGGTGACGGGCGGAGCTGGATATATTGGCTCTCACGCGGTATTAGCGCTGAAAAACGCCGGTTACGGTGTGGTGATTTTGGATAATTTAGTTTACGGTCACAGAGATATAGTAGATCGGGCTTTGCAGGTCGAGTTGGTAGTTGGCGATACGAACGATCGCACTCTTCTAGACAACTTGTTTGCTACGCACAAGATTGATGCGGTAATGCACTTTTCTGCTTACGCTTACGTGGGCGAATCTGTTACCGACCCAGCTAAATATTATCGCAACAATGTCATCGGCACTATTACGCTTTTGGAAGCAATGATCGCTGCTGACGTGAAGAAATTGGTGTTTTCTTCTACTTGCGCGACTTACGGTGTACCGCAGAAAATTCCGCTCACAGAAGACCACCCGCAAAATCCGATCAATCCCTACGGTGCTACTAAGTTAATGGTAGAAAGGATTTTGTCGGATTTTGACGCTGCGTATGATTTCAAGTCTGTTTGTTTCCGCTATTTTAACGCGGCTGGGGCTGACCCTAACGGGTTGTTAGGAGAGGATCACAATCCAGAAACTCACTTGATCCCACTGGTGTTGTTCGCGGCTTTGGGTAAACGAGATTCGATCGCGATTTTTGGCACGGATTACGAGACTCCTGACGGTACTTGCATTCGGGATTACATTCACGTTAACGATTTGGCATCTGGTCACATTTTAGGATTAGTATATTTGCTAAATGGTGGCAAATCTGATTTCTTTAATTTGGGCAATGGCGGCGCGTTTTCGGTGAAAGAGGTGATAGAAACGGCTCGTCAAGTGACGGGAAAAGAGATTAAGGCGGTTTCGTGCGGCGTCCGGGAGACCCACCTGCTTTGGTTGGCAGCAGCGAGAAAGCCATCAAAACCTTGGGCTGGTCTCCTGAATATCCCGACATTAAGAACATTATCTCCCATGCTTGGCAGTGGCACCAAAAACGCCACAACTCTTAGTCTGTAAGGTGCAGCGCACCTTACCATTACAGCAAAGTTTGATTGAATTCTTGTGGGGAGTAGGGTTGGGCGTCCCGCCCGCCCCAAAAATACAATATGCTAATAATATCTGCTAAATCGGGACAACTGGGCAACCGACTGCTGCTTTTTGCTAATTTCATCGCTTGGGCGATCGAGCATAATTTGACTGTTCTCAATCCTGCTTTTGACGAATATGCAGAATTCTTTGTGGGAACCGCAGGGGATTTTTTGTGTTGTTATCCTCCTCCATATTTTACCGCAGCAGGTAACAAGTTTGTCAGAAGGAAATATTATAATTTTATTAAGTATTTAAGCAAACAAAAAATATTAAAAACGCAAGAAATAACCCGAAAACAACCTTTTAGTTGGCTCAAATATCAGGAGATCGAACAAATCAAGCAGGGTTCAATTGTTTTTTTTCAAGGCTGGCTATTTCGAGATGGCTGGTTTGTAGAAGATATCCCCTATTTACACAAGTACGCCGACCCGATTAGAGCATACTTTGCACCATTAGAGCGATATAGAATCAATGTAGATCGTTTGATATTGACTTTAAAAAATAACTCTGATATCCTAGTCGGAATTCACATCCGCCAAGGGGATTATGTTCAGCATCAAAAGGGTAGATACTTTTACACAAGTGAGCAATATTTAGAAGTCATGAATTATGTGATGAGGCTATTTGAAGGCAAAAAAATAAACTTTTTGATTTGTTCTAATGTTTCGCAAAATCCGAGTTTTTTTGACGATTTTAACTGTGGATTTGGCAGCGGTCATTTAATTGAAGATATGTATGCTTTGGCTGAGTGCGACTATGTTGTCGGGCCGCCTAGCAGTTATACTATGTGGGCTTCTTTTTATGGAGATAAACCTCTTTATATGATCCGCGATGTCAATAAAACAATTAACCTGAAAGATTTTGTACATTTTTATGAATGGCAAGGAATTTTTCACGGTCGAGATGACTGGAGTGAGAGCTTTTGGGAGTGGACACACTGAGGGAAATATAGCATTTCTCAGTAACATGAGGTACCCGACGTGCATGGGGCATAGGCCTCCGTGGGCATACCTCACCACGCTTGAGAACCGCTATAGCAATCCTAAATGATTCGTGTAATTCTTGTAGGGGCAAAACCCACGCCCGGTTGCCCCGCCTTGACTGGGGTAGGCACGGGGAGTAGGGGTAGCACTACCCCTACATATTTTTACAAATGATTTAGGATTGCTATATAAGTAAATCAATAAGTAAATTAATGAATTCAAATAAATTAGCAGTCAAGGGATTTATCACTATTTTAACTGGTCTTTACTCTTTCCAGGATTGCGTTCATTTTCTGGCGTCTGTCAGGAAGTTTCACCGGGAACCCATTATTATTTTAATAGATAGAGTTCCTCTAATTTTATATCCTTTACTTCACGTGTTCGGAAATGTCATATTGAAACCTGCGCCCTCTAATGAAAATCCTGTTTTAGCGTCGCGGCTAGCTAAGCTGGCTTTGTACGGGGAATCTCTGTTTGAGAAAACTATTTATATGGATTGTGATATTTGTTTGCTGTCGCCAATAGATGAGGTGTTTGATTTTCTTGATGGGGTGGATTTGTTGGTGACGGAAGATGTGCAGCCTGCGATTGCTAAAGCGGCAAATTTATTAAGAGTCAAGCAGGATATTCTGTCAACTTTGCAGTCGGTCGGGTTGCCGCTAAATGAAAATAGCATTCAATACAATGGCGGATTTATCGCTTTTACGAAAAGCAGTAAAACTCAGGAATTGTTTACAAACTTTAAGAAATATTTCGAGATGGTAGTGGCGCATCAAAATGTGCTACTGTTAAAAGACCAGGGCGCTTTTGCGGCTGCTGTGGAATCGGTGAAACCGAAAATGACAACTTTGTCCCCGGTTTACAACTACTTAGATAAGTGGAAAGATGTTTATACGATCGACAAACCGATTAAAGTAATGCACTGCACTTATCCTTACCGCCCTCAATACGCGAAGAACGTGACGCGATCGCTCTTTACTAGAATAGTCGATCGCACGGCTCAAATATTTTTACCAAATCAACTTAACAATCCCTGGCGTTTAAAATAATTAAAGTTTGTTGGCCAACTGCATCAAAAGCAACAAAATTCAGCCCACCATAAAAAAAATTAGCCTCAACATATCCGAAAATTTACCTATAAGAATTATTGCTGGCTTGAATAACAGTCCTGGGTGCATCACTGGTTGATTTTTACCAAAAGACGCGTTGCTGTCCTTTCCCCTGGTTAAAAACCCGGTTGCTTTGGTCGGGAGTGCGTGAGTCCCTATCGCCTTGACAAAAGCTCGGTTAAGCAGGAAAATTAAACAAATGTTTTAAACAAAATACTCAGTGAAAGTTTCATTAGTAGTGAGCGATTTGTCAGGAGGAGGTGCAATTCGTGCTTTTTTATTAGCTCAAGTCTTGATAGAGCTTAAATGTGATGTAGAAGTAGTGGGATTTCAGTTTGGCAAGGACTTGTATGCTATTCCTCCCAGAGACATCCCCGTATGTGCGATACCAGCTCAAAATTATCCGGGGTTTTTGATGGATGCTCAAAAACTTTGGAAAAAAATAGATGGGGATATTATTTATGCAGTCAAACCTAAACCGACAAGCTTTGGGTTATCGCTGCTAAAAAAACTGGCGAGTCGCCACTTTATAATTTTAGATATAGACGACTGGGAACTGAGCTGGTACGGGGGAGATGAATGGCAATACCGTCCCTCTTTCAAACAACTTTATCGAGATATTTTTAAACACAATGGTCAATTGAGAGAACCCGATAATCCCCTCTATCTCAAGTGGATGGAAAGTCTCATTCACCGTGCGGATGCAGTCACCGTTGATACTGAGTTTTTAAAACAGCGTTTTGGTGGTGTATATTTGCCTAATGGTAAGGATACTGCAATGTTCGACCCTGCTAAATACAATCCTGAATTGAGCAGACAGCGTTACGGCTTGTCCGGGTATAGAATCTTAATGTTCCCCGGTGCGCCGCGACCTCACAAAGGTGTTGAGGATGTTTTGATGGCCCTCGAACAGTTAAATGAACCCGATTTAAAATTAGCGATCGTCGGCGGGAGTCCTTATGATGATTATGATGATAAACTTGTGAAACAATGGGGGCGTTGGATTATTAAACTGCCAAGGTTTCCAGTGGAGATGATGCCGTCGGTTGTAGCGGCGGCTCATGTTGTCGTTGTTCCTCAGCGAGAAACTCTCACAGCCGTGGCTCAGTTTCCGCTCAAGCTGACAGATGGCATGGCAATGGCTAAGCCTGTTTTGTCTACGCGAGTGGGGGATATTCCAGAAATTTTAGGAGGAACGGGTTATTTAGTCGATCCTAGTTCTCCCGCTCAAATTTCACAAAAAATTCAATGGATATTTCAAAATTTTACAGTGGCTAATTTACAAGGAATGAAAGCTCGGGAAAAATGTGTAAAAGAATATAGTATTGAAGCAATGAAACCGATACTTTCAGATATAATCGCAGGTATGTAAATGTTATTTAAAAAAAAACTCACGGGAGGAAGAAAAGCTGGCTGTTATTAAAGAATATTTTGAGATGCCGTACTGTTTAGCTGGGAATGCTTCATGTCTGCCAATAAGCTACTCCTAAAATTTGCCAGACGATATCCCGGCAGGATTCTCTTAACTGTGATGCTGGGCTTTTCTGGCGCTTTATTCAACGGTATCAGCACTACTCTGATTGTACCAGTGCTTTTAAGTTTTTTAGAGCACGCTATCGAGCTGCGTGGTGCTCCACCTCTAATTAAAACTTTGATGTATCCCTTTGAGGGAATGCCCGAAAATCAGCGTTTAATGTTGATGACCGGGGCGGTTGTGCTGGCAATTTTCTTAAAAAATGTTGCGAGTTATATCAATACTTTAGTAGCTACTTCTCTGACGCGCTCTCTGACTTTTGATTTGCGAGAAGCAGGTTTGCGGTTGTTGTTAGAAGTAGATTTAGATTTTTACTCGAAAACTAAAGTCGGGGATTTAATTAATAGATTGGGCGGAGAGATTGGTCGGACTGCTAGTGCAGTTGGTACGGCCATCGGAATGTTTACTACGTCAATCACCGTTTTGGTGTTTGTGGGTCTGCTACTTTCTATCTCGTGGAAACTGACGGTGACAGCTACACTTTTGCTGGCCTTAGTTGCTTGGGCAAATCAATATATTATTAACCGTTCCAAGTATTTTGGCTACCTGCTTTCTGAAATGTCGAAAGATTATTCGGTTAGGGTGTTGGAAACGATTACTGGGATTCGGCTGGTCAAGTCAACGGGGAACGAGGAAAGGGAGTATCAGCGGATCAAGCATTTAATTCAAAGGCGAGAACAAGCGGATTTTCAGGCTCAGGTAAATTATGCGGCGATCGCCCCAATTAACGAAGTTGTTAATTTAATAGTTGTAATTTTGATTGTATTTATAGGTCGCACAATATTTGCTAATGAGATAGAGTCTATTTCGACAATTTTATTAACCTACTTATTGGTACTTTTTAGGTTAATTCCTTTAATTTCTCAGTTGAATAGCGGGCGCAGTCAATTTGCTAATACGTCGGCTAGTGTAGAGGTGGTTAATGATTTTTTGAGCTGCGAGGACAAGCCATTTATGCTGAACGGTTCTGTGCCTTACACTCATTTGCGATCGGGAATTCATTTTAATAAAATATCTTTTAGTTATCCTAACCACAAAAATTTAGTTTTGCAAGGAATTGATTTATTTCTACCTCACGGTACTACTTTGGCTTTGGTAGGAACTTCGGGTTCGGGCAAGTCAACTTTGGCAGATTTACTGCCGAGATTTTACGATCCTACTGAAGGTCATATCTCGCTAGATGGCAGGGATTTGCGCGAATTTGAGCTGAAAAGTCTCAGGCAAGCGATGGGTATTGTTAGCCAAGATACGTTTTTATTTAATGCTTCAGTGCGGGAAAATATTGCTTATGCTAAACCCCAAGCGACTGAGGAAGAAATTGTGGAAGCGGCGAAGGGGGCGAATGCTTACGAGTTTATCCAACTATTGCCGGAGGGGTTGGATACTCAAATTGGCGATCGGGGCGTGATCTTATCGGGAGGGCAGCGTCAGAGAATTTCAATTGCTAGAGCCCTGCTGCAAAATCCGGAAATCTTAATTTTAGATGAGGCAACGAGTTCGCTGGATACGGTTTCGGAAAGGTACGTGCAAGCGGCGATCGAGAAATTGAGCTGCGATCGCACAACGTTGGTAATTGCCCACCGCCTCTCCACAGTCCAAAAAGCCCACAAAATCGCCGTGATCGATCGCGGACAAGTAGTAGAAATGGGTTCCCACGAAGAATTGCTAGCCAAAGGAGGGTACTACACTCGCTTGTATTCAGTGCAATTTGCCGAAGAAACCGCTCGCGATGAAGCTCTAATTAGAGGTTCTTACGAAATTCGCACTCGCCTGACTCCCATGATAGCTTACCTCAAATTGCTCGTAGATGAAATGGTAGACTCTCCCGAAGAAAGAGACGAGTTAATCAGAGAATCATTTCACTCGGCTGCTAATATTTTCACTACTTTAGAATTTATAGAAAATACTATTAAGCGTCAGGCTGTTAAAAAGTAGTCAGTTGGCAGTTGGCAGTTGGCAGTTGGCAGTTGTCAGTTGGCAGTTGTCAACAGTCAACAGTCAACAGTCTGCACAGTCAACAATTACTAATTACCAATTACTAACTACCAATTACCATGTCCAAATATTATGTATTTTTTACCCGAAATATCTTGCCGCAACCCAATGTAGCGAGCTTAGTTCAAGTTGCACACTCTGCAAATGCCGCAGCAAATCTCGGTTTACCAGCAGTTTTGGTATATCTCCGCAAAGGCTGGAGTGCTTTGAATCCGGTTGATTTGCTTTTTCCTTTTCAACCCAGGAAACCCGATGACAAACTTGCCAAAATTTACAATATTCAAGATAAATTAAAAGTAGCAGATTTACCGATGCCGTGGCCGATCGACCTTTTGGACAGCAAGTGGACGAGTTCCAGTACAATAGTATCCAAATACTATTTACCGATTCACCTGCTTAAATCCACTAAAATTGTCCACACCCGCGACTGGAACTTTGTCAAAGCAGCAGTTAAAAACGGAATTCCCGCTATCTACGAACAGCATCACCATGAAAACAAGCAATTTGAATCAGAAATCGTTCGCAATCCTCTATTTCAAATTGCTGTAACTGTTGCCGATACTGTCCGAGACAGCATGATTAAGAATGGGATGCCACCGGAAAAAGTAATTATGCTGCACAACGGTTTTAACCATTTGTTTCTCGCCCGACAAACAGAATCTGCCCAGAATTGGCGACAGCAATTATTAGAAGATGACAGACAGCATTTAGCAGTTTATGCAGGCGGACTTTACCCGTTTAAAGGTGTTGATATGTTGGTGGATGTGGCTAAGGAATTGCCACTGGTTCAATTTGCGATCGCGGGCGGTGATTCATCCCAAGTAACAGCATACCAGCAGTTAGCCAAATCCAAGCAAGTTAACAACATTAAATTTCTCGGCTACCTGCCTCAAAATCAACTGGCTAGCTTGCTGCAAGCAGCCGATGTTTTGACTCACCCGCACTGTTTGACAGAGGCCGCGACGTTCACATCTCCTTTAAAATTCTTTGATTACATGGCATCGGGAACTCCGATTGTAGCGACGGAGATTGCATCTTTAATGGAATTTAAATCTGGAAATATAGCAGCAACTTGGTGCGAACCGGATAACCCGTATGAATTTGCAAAAAGCATTCGAGATTGTTTAACCAAATATCCGAGGAAAAGCGAAGGTTATGCAGAAACATTGAATTTTGTCAAGCAATTTTCCTGGGAAAATAGGATACAGAAAATTATGGGTTATGTAGATGAGCAAGTGCGATATCCGATAATTCAAAATTCAGTAGGGGCGGGTTTTACCAACAATCATCGCCTCAAATAAACAATCTCATAAACCCGCCCTGCCAAACGCAAAAACCACATTTATTATCAGTAGGGGCGGCTTTTACCAACCATAATCGCCTCAAGTAAACAATCTCATAAACCCGCCCCGCCCACACGCAAAAACCCGATTTATTATTAGATATGAACCCAAAAATTATCGGTACAATCACCACATACCCAGGCATGAACCAAAGCGACTGGCTGTGGCAACAAACTCCCCACAACTTCGGCAAATGGGGCAACATTCAAATGCTCGCCAACCACCCCGAACCAGACTTTTTACTCATGTATCAATTCGACTTTCCCCAACCTTCCAAAAAGCAATCCTGGCTCGACAAAATTCGCCGTCCCAGCCCCCAAAATCCCGAAAATGACGTTCGAGAAAAATTGCGCGGCGTCCCCCAGGAACGGATAATTTACCTAATCCGCGAGCCACCATTACCAGAAGTTATTGAAATTACCAAAGCCAACTACGAACAAGCCAAACTTTATTGCGGTTACGTTTCCGGGCCAGACGATTTCGCACCAAAACCCGATTATATGCCCGCGATTTGGTATCACTCTAACTCGTTTCGAGAACTAGATGAAATGCCTGCGCCGCCGAAAACTAAATCCTGTTCTTGGATTACTTCAGGTGTTAGCCGCAGCGCCAATCACCGCCAGAGATTAGATTTTATCAAATTGCTGCGATCGCAAGAATTGGATTTTGACCTTTACGGGCGAAACTTGCCAACTTGGGCGCGCGGGAATGGCACTATAAACAATAAATGGCACGCTGTCGCACCATACTATTACAACTTAGCTATTGAAAATTATGCCGAAAACGATTGGTATGTCAGCGAGAAGCTTTGGGATGCTTTGTTAGCTTGGTGTTTGCCAATTTATTACGGCGGTTCGGCGGCGGATAAGTTGTTGCCGGCGGGGAGTTTTCTGCGGCTGCCGAGTTTGGATGAGAAAGGAGTAGAATTTATTAAAGAGGTTGTGGCTACGCCGGATTATTGGCATGAAGCGAGGGAGAAAATTGCCGAAGCTAGACAAATCATTCTCCACGAATTGAACCTGCTTAATTGGCTGTCTAAGTTTGTATCTTAGGAAATAGCGCAATGACAGAAAATCAAAATCAACCCAGAGAATACGATGCCGTCAAGGGCGGTGAATCTCAAGTGCCATTCGCTGCGGCTGTTTTAGGCGGGATTCCCGGTGTTAAGAGTCGTTTGGCTTCACCGATTGTCGAGGTGAAAATTGCTGCACTGTCTGAAGCGCTCAAATATGGAGATGCAGGTTTAGATTTAATAATTGGGACACTGCAAGATGAATCAATGAAGGTGAAGTTGGCTGCATACTTCCTCCTGCAAAAGATAGAAGATTTAAAGGAAAAGTTGCATTTACTAAACAATTTGCCTATCTTTGAGTTTGATGTCATCACAGTTGATCCTAAAGGAACAGAAAACAGTCGTAATACGTCCTCTGCTCGCTTCTTCCCAGAAGACTTAGGTAACGGAGTTATGCTGGAAATGGTTTATATTTCAGGTGGCACATTTATAATGGGTTCGCCAGTAACAGAGAAACTTATAGATGATTTTGCAAGGCCGCAGCATGAAGTCACAGTACCGGCTTTTTATGCAGGCAAATATCCCATCACCCAAGCACAGTGGCAAGCAGTGATGGGAAACCAACCCTCCTATTTCAAAAGTGAAAAACTTCCTGTAGAACAAGTATCCTGGAATGATGCCGTCGAATTCTGTAGCAAACTATCGCAAAAAACCGGGAAAAAGTATCGCCTCCTGAGTGAAGCAGAATGGGAATACGCCTGTCGAGCCGGCACAACAACCCCATTTCATTTTGGGGAAACTATTACATTCAATCTAGCGAATTACAAGCAAAATGAGTTCTGTCGTGTTCCAAAATCGCCAGTTAACCGTCGAAAAACAACTAATGTCGGGAGTTTTCCTCCGAATGCTTTTGGACTTTACGATATGCACGGGAACGTTTGTGAATGGTGCAGTGATAGGCGGCACAGTAGCTACATCGACGCGCCTTCTGACGGGAGTTCTTGGGAAACTGGTACAGATGATAACCGAGTTCTGCGTGGTGGTTCCTGGGAAGATGAGGCTCCCTATTGCCGTAGCATGAGTCGTTATTGGTATTTGGCAGGTGAGGGTCACAGATACTGGGGTTTTCGTGTAGCTTGTTCTTTGGATATTCCTATTTCCTAGCCTCCCCCCGATCGCCCTCCTCTACCATTTTACTAAATGATTCGGCGGTTGAAACCGCTTCTACACAAACAAAGTCCGCCTTCGCGGACTAATAGATATGAATGGAATTTGCACGCTTGCCAACGATACAGTTTACGACCAACTAATTGCCTTGCTCAACAGTATTGAAGTTATCTTAGGCTCAAATACTCCTGTCTGTATTTATCCTTTCGACGACCAAATAGAGCAAATCAAAGCTGAAATTGTTAACCGTCCCAACGTCTTTATTTATGAAGATAGCGCATCTATTCAGCGATGGGACAAATTCATGCTAGCAGCCGCACCCGATCGTTTGAATCGCCAAAAATTCCGGCTTTACGGCGCACACCGGCGCTTTTGCGCTTTCGACGGCCCGTTTGAAAAGTTTATCTATATGGATGCCGATACTTTGGTGATGAATTCCCTTGATGCGGTTTTTCAGAAGTTAGAGAAATCGGATTTTGTGGTTTATGATTTTCAATTTCTATCCCCAACTAAAGTATACAATATTCACTCACCAAAACTCCTCGAAGTTTTTGAGCCAAATCGGATCGACTCGGAAATATTTTGTTCGGGATTTTATGCCAGCAAGCAAGGATTGTTTGAGCAAAACACTAGGGAATGGCTGTTAGCTCAACTGCAATCGGGCGAGGCGGAAATGCTGTATGAAGGTGCGGGAGAACAGCCGTTGCTCAATTATATGGTGATGAAAACGGGGATGAATAGCTATAATTTTGCTTACAGCCTCCCGGATGGCGAAAAAACTGGGTGTAGCGTCACTTCTAAACATTTTGAAGAGCAAGATAGAATTTTGTACGACAAGGGAAACCGACTTACTTACATTCATTATATTGGTGTGCCGCCGGATTTAATTCGGAGAGTTTGTGCGGGCGAAAATATTGACTTTCCCTATCGCGATTTGTTTCTGCATTACCGCTATCTCCGGGAACCGTCAAAGCGTCCGATTTTTGCCGAAGCGCCAAAGTCTTATACTGAGGTTTCTGGGGCGAATTTGTTAACCAGGGTATTGAGAAGGTTGAGGATAAATGTATGAATCGCGGTATTTATATTGTTGCGAATGATAAGGTGATCGAAAGTGCGATCGCCCTTTTAAACAGCATACGTCTGTACAATTGTCAAGTACCAATTTTTCTGATTCCCTTCGACGACAATTATCAGCAAGTCGCAGCCGCACTCAGCAGTCTCCACGGGGTGCGATTGTTCCCAAATCTGGAGTTTGTGGAACAGTTTACCAGAGAAATTGGCCAAATGTTCGATCGCAACTTTTTAGCCCTCCCCAACAAAATGCGAAAACTCGCCGCCTGGTTTGGCCCCCTCGATGAATTTCTGTACATCGATACCGATATCATCGTCTTTGAAGACATCGCAGCCAACTTAAACAAACTATCAGAAGTAGACTTTTTTTGCTGCGACTACCACCACCTCAGCGAAAAACTGCGAAATGTATTTTCACCCGCTGTAAAAGAACAGAATATCTTTACCGACTCACAGCTTCAAGATGTATTCAACAGCGGTTTTTGGGCTTCCAGAAAAGGAAATATTACAGAATCGCAAATGTATGAAATTTTGCGAGAATGTTCGCAGCATCGAGAATATTTTGACTTTACTCAAAATGTCACAGACCAACCTATACTAAATTATATTACTCTTAAGCTGATTCCCAAGCGCTGCAACCTTGTTAAAGCTTCACCAAGCGAACCTGGAAGCTGGGCTGGTTCCAAACATTTTCAAGAAATAGATTATGTTCTTTATGACAAAGGCAAAAGGTTAAAATATATTCACTGGGCGGGAATACCAATTAAATCGGGTAGTCCTTATTGGAATCTTTGGAAACATTATCGTTATCTCAATGAGGAACAACCAAATTTAGTGCAAAAAATATTTCGGGTTTTCAGTAGGTGAGGATAAAATCATATGTTGTATCATTATCAACCAGCTTTGGAGAACAGGCAAGATGCCTGTTCCACAATTCATAAATTTGGGGGTGCTTTTGACACCCGACAAGCTTTGAAGAACAGGCAAGATGCCTGTTCCACAATTCATAAATTCGGGGGTTTTTCTGACAGCCAACAAGCTTTGGAGAACAGGCAAGATGCCTGTTCCACAATTCATAAATTTGGGCGTGTTTTTGACATCAAACAAGCTTTGAATAACAGGCAAGATGCCTGTTCCACAATTCATAAATTTTGTTCTGTTTCTGACAGCCAACAAGCTTTGGAGAACAGGCAAGATGCCTGTTCCACAATCAATAAATTTTATTTGTTGTGGTGTGGGCATCTTGCCCGCACCTAAAAAGCAATATATATGCGCTGGGTTACTTATTAACTAAAAAACTATGGCTGACGGCATTTATATTCTGGCAAACGATGTTGTTTTCGACCACTTAGTCGCTTTATTAAACAGCCTCGAAGTCAATGGGGCAAAAAATATTCCTATTTGCATCATTCCCTACGATGACAGAATGAAAAAAGTGCGAGTAGAAATTGCAACTCGTCCTCATGTCACCCTGTTTGAAAATACCGATTCCCTCCATTTCTGGGAAGACTTTGCGACTCAAGTTTGGAAAACTCATGCAAAAGCTCAAAAAGTTTGGCAATCTCAAGGTTTGAAACCTGTTCAATGTTTGGAGATGCACCGAAAATTATGTTGTTTCGACGGCCCTTTTGATAAATTCATCTATTTTGACGCAGACACTCTGTTAATGGGTTCTCTCGATTACATTTATCAAAAGCTTGATGATTTTGATTGGGTAGCCAACGATTTTCAATACAAATCAGACCTCAATTATATATTTGATTTGTCCTCCGCAAAATTACCTCAAGTTTTAAACTTGGAGGAACTGCCATCTCATACTTTTTGTGCGGGTTGGTTTGCGTCAAAACTAGGGGTTTTTAATCGTAATAATGCTTCTCAATTTTTAGAAAAATTAACATCAGGAGAAGCGGAAATTATGTCTTTGCGGGGCGCTGACCAATCTTTACTTAACTATTTAGTAGCCCGCAGCAAAATATCTTTTTACAACTTTGCATATACTCAACCCGAACAGGTAACGGGGAATCATTGGTCTTCTCAATTTGATGTGATAGATTATGTTCTATATGACAAAGGGCGACGGTTGACTTATTTGCATTACATGAGTATTTCGGCTACCAAAATTAATCTATTGTGTGCTGGTGAAGATGTGGAGATTCCCTACCGAGATGTATTTCTGCACTACCGTTATTTGAAGTCGCCGGAAAAATGCCCCAAACTCAAATCCCCAAGTTTGCTAGTGCGCGGATACAGAAATGCCAAAACCTTTGTCAGGCAAAAAAATATCAACTTTAGGTATAGATTGGCAAATACAGAAATGAATATTTTGCGAAAAGCTGGCCGAAAAATTCGCAGTTTACAACTCGAAAATAAAGTTTACCAACAGTATTACAAAATTATGATGGACTTGCGGACAAGCCTTCTAGGCGTTCGCTTAACTTCAATTCGGCGTCCGTCTGTGGCTAACAGAAGTAAAATATCTCTAGCTATTACCCATTTTAACCGTTCTAGTTTGGTTGTAGGGGCATTGTGCAATGCTTTGTATGACGATCGGATTGATGATATTATTATTTACGATGATGCTTCCTCCCCCGAAGAGTTTTCTAGGATGCAAGCAAATATAGCAAACTTGTCACCTAAGATTTCTATCTGCAGAGGTGAGCAAAATTTTGGTGCGTATAAAAGCAAAATTATGGCGATTTCCCACTGCAAAAATGAGTGGGCAATTATTCTTGACTCTGACAATGCCTTGAGCGAAACTTATGTCGATAGACTATACCACATAACTGCATGGAATCCCAACCTAATTTACTGTCCGACATCCGCAAATCCCTACTTTAATTTTAAATTATTTTCGGACACAGAAATCAATCTTGAAAAAGCACGAGAATTAATTCTAAATAATCCCAATCCTAAATTATTTCGCAATTTTATTAATGATGGAAACTACTTCGTCAATGTACAGAAATACCTGGATTGTGCCGAGGATAATCAAGATATTTGCGTGCAAGCTTCCGATGTCGCCGCTTTCAATTATTTGTGGTTAAAAAGTGGCGCCAGCTTGTATGCTGTGAGTAATTTAAGTTATTATCATCGGCTACATTCAGGCAGTTATTGGCTAAGTACAATGACTGATTCTAAAAAAGTTTTGAATAAAATTATCGAAGCCATTACTACTCACAACAAGTGCGATTTTTTCTAAAATATAATGCTATAATCGCAGCATTTCGATTGCAGATAAACCTCAAAAGTTGGCGAATTCAAAAAATCAACAATGTTCAATTTAAGTTGCGGAATTTCTGGGATAGATAGCATCTAACTGTACTCTAACTGTACTCTAACTGTACACAGACTGAATCCACTCCCATTCGCGCCTTAATCCTTCTTCTAAAGCAACCTGTGGCTGATAACCTAAGATTTTCTGGGCTTTAGACACATCCGCGCTAGTGTGCCGCGCGTCTCCCCTCGCAGCTTCGGTAAAATCTATCCGAATAGGTCGATCGACAATCCTCTCTATTGTATCAATAACTTCTTTCAAAACTACCCGACTTCCCCCACCAATATTAAAAACTTCCCCCGCAGCTTCCGCAACCTCAGCCGCCGCTAAATTCGCCGCAACGCAATCGCTGATAAACGTAAAATCCCGCGTTTGCAATCCGTCGCCGAAAATTGAAATCGCCTCGTCAAACAAAATCGACTTAAAAAACTTGTGAAAAGCCATATCGGGGCGCTGTCTGGGCCCGTAAACAGTAAAATAGCGCAGGGAAGTAGTGGGAACGCCAAAATTTTTGTAATAAAGTCCGCACAAACGTTCACCGGCTAATTTCGTAATTCCGTAGGGAGAAACCGGCTGCGGACAAGCGTTTTCATTCGTGGGAAAAGATTCAGCATTGCCGTAAATTGAAGAAGAAGAAGCATAGACAAACTTTTGCAATCTTGGCGCATCTTTGGCCGCTTCTAACAATACTTGAGTGCTGTTAATATTGCGTTCGGTATAGCTGCGAAAACCATCGCCCCAGCTAGCACGAACTCCTGCTTGCGCCGCCAGATGAAATATTACCTTCGCATCAGATAAAAGACCTCGCCAATTTACAGACAAAATATCGCCTTCCACCAATTCAAAACCCGGATACCTTTCAAATCGTGCAATATTCTTGCGCTTGAGATCCGGATCGTAATAATCGTTGAACTCATCAACACCGATCACCGTCTCCCCTCGATTTAAAAGAGTTTCTACTAAATTAGAGCCAATAAATCCCGCCGCACCCGTAACAATTAAAATACTCATTCGATTTTAGATTTTAGATTTTAGATTTTATTTTTAAAAAAATACACAAATTATTGCCTAAGTTGTCATCTTCTTCTTTCTCTTCCTCTGCGTACTCTGCGTTCTCTGCGGTTCAAAAAGCATCAAATAGGATAATCATAGATAACTATCAACCCCCTTGCTTCTCACAAAAGAGGTTGATAGTTAACTTTCATTGTTCAAAAGAATCTAAATCCAGCGCTTGGGAACCTCCGCGTTCTAACTCGATCAAAAGCTTACCTAGCTGAGTCCAAACTAGCCAGCCCGTGAGTACCGTCAGTGGCAAAGCTAGGGCATAACAAAGTAGTTTTGGGAAGCCAAAAATCTCCATCCCAGAAGCTAAAAATACGCAAATTCCGCCAGCCATTCCCAGAAAAGGTATGACCAATTGCAGCCTTGGCAGGTTAGCCAAGGTGCGAGTAGAACGATTTTTAGACCACTGTTGTACCGATTGTTTGAGAGTTGCTTCAAATGCTACGCCGGAAGCCATACCTGCTAGTAATCCAGCCGACATTAAAAAATAGGGAGGTTCTGGAAAATAATACACGAATAATTCCTTAATTGGGGGAAGGGGGAATGGGGAATTGGGCATGGGGCATGGGGCATTGGCCCGCGCAGGGCATTGGGTATGGGGAATTAGTTATTAGAACCAACAACTAACAACCAACAAATAACCAATGACTAATGACTAATGACCAATGACTAATGACTAAAATCGAGTTAGCGCGGCTGCTCCTGCTGTGGAAAACTCCGTCAAAGCGCCTAGAGCAACGTTGAACAGGCGACCGGGCTGCAAATCTTCCTTGACTAAGTTCCACAGGCTGCGAACTTCTTCGGTGTGGATTCGATCGTCCTCAATCAAAGCTAACATTAGCTGGCGTCTCAAAAACGACCCTTCCTCGGACAGCAAAAATTGCAAGCCTAGTTGTGCTGTGGGGAGCAAGTCGAAACTGCGATCGGATCGGGCGATCGCGATCATGTCCTCTAACCTGTTCCACTGGAATTTGCCATCTTTGAATAATACCTCAATCAGACGCCGCCGCAGTGCCGGAGATTCTCCGTTCAACAAACGCCGCGCTACATAAGGATACGCCACCTCGACTATCTTGAAATTCGGATTCAGCGTCAGGGCCAAACCTTCTTCTGTCACCAGAGAGCGAATAATTAAGGCAAATTTCGCCGGCACTCGGAAAGGATAATCGTACATCAACTCCGAAAACTGGTCTGTAATCGTCTTGAAGTTAAAATCTGACACCTTTTCGCCGACGATATCACCCAGTACAGATTCCAACGCCGGGACGATCGGCATAATATCTGTATCTGGCGTCAAAAAGCCAAGTTTGACAAAATCCTTAGCTAACTGTAAGTAATCTTTGTTGATCAAATGAACGACAGAATCAACCAAAGTTTCTTTAGTTGTTTCTTCCATCTGATCCATCATCCCAAAATCAATGTAAGCCATGCGGCCATCCGCTAAGGCAAACAGATTTCCCGGATGGGGGTCAGCATGAAAAAATCCATGTTCCAGCAACTGTCGCAAACCGCTGCGGACTCCGACTTCAATTAAACTATCGGTATCCAAACCTGCGGCTTTAACACTTGCCATATCTGTCAGCTTGATGCCGTCAATCCATTCGAGAGTCAGAACGCAATTTGAAGTATAGCGCCAGTAAATACTGGGAACTTTTACTGTCGGGTCGTCGGCAAAATTTGTAGCAAATTTCTCGGCGTTGCGTCCTTCATTGATATAATCAATTTCCTCGAACAATTTGATACCGAATTCATCGACTATTAAACAAAGGTCGTGACCGAGATTCAGCGGCAACAACGGGCCCAACCATCCAGCGGCCCAGCGCATTAAATAAAGATCCAGGCTCAAGACTGGCAGCAAATTCGGTCGCTGAACCTTGACTGCTACTGCTTCCCCGGTGAGGAGGCGAGCTCGGTAGACTTGACCAAGACTTGCCGCGGCGACAGGTTCGGGGGAGATTTCGCTGTAGGTTTCGCTAATTTTGCGATCGAGTTGCGCTTCAATAATCTCGAAAGCGCGCACCGAGTCAAACGGCGGCAATTGATCCTGAAGTTTGATCAATTCTTCAAGAAAGTCTTTGCGGATCAAATCCGGTCTGGTAGAAAGGGCTTGGCCGACTTTAATGAAAGTTGGGCCCAAGCGAGTGAGTATTTGTCGCAGGTGGGCGGCCCGTTCCGGCTGGTGTGCTGCGACTTCGTGCTGCCAACTGTCCCACAGCATCCCTAGCACAAAGCCCGCAAAAGACCAAATAACGGTAATTGCGCGCCAAATTGCTTTCCAAGGACGGTTGCGGTAATACTGAGCGATCGCTTGTGGATCGTAGCGTCTAGCCTGAGTGAATTGATACTGAGGCACTCGTTTATTTTCCTCTTATCTTCTGAAAATTACAGGTTAAATTGAGAATTGGGCATCGGCCATCGGGCATCGGGCATCGGGCATCGGGCATCGGGCATCGGGCATCGGGCATCAGGCATCGGGCATCGGGGATTAGAAGTCGAAAGTTCCAACATTCTTTATTCTTTATTCTTCCTTCTTCCCTCTTCCCTCTTCCTGAAATCCGTTACCTCCGTTACATCCGTCGAGCGAATCCGTTGCCGAACTTCCTTTTTCATCATTGACCGATCGCATTTCAAGTTTTAGGCGAGCGGAAAATGCACCCGTTCGAGGCGGATTGCTAGCCTAAATTTGTTTCTTTTCATTAAATATAGTACATAAAAGTACAAGTGATCAGTCAAAATACTTAACAGCTCTCCCTGACCGCTGCACATTCTCACAGCAATGCAACCCTGCAATTCTTTTCTCCTCCTGCATTTCCCTCGCTGATGCCATCGCGCCAAAGCTACCGGATGCGATCGCCCTTTGCCAAGCAATCTTTCAGACCATAAATCGTCCGCTCTTGTTGATCCCTCGACAGTTCCGGGAACATCGGCAAAGACAAGACTTCGCGACAAACTTGCTCAGCCTGTGGCAATTGACCGACAGAATAGCCCAAAGATTTGTAAACAGGTTGCAGGTGCAAAGGTAACGGATAGTAAACCATCGAACCGATGCCAGCTTCCTGCAACTGAGCCCGCACCGAGTCCCGGAAATTGCCAGAGGGATTTTGCGCGTCTTCTGGACTTGTCAGCCGGATCGTGTATTGATTCCAAACTCCTTTTGCTTCGGGCAATTCTTTGGGGAGGGCAACTCCGGGCACGCGGGAGAGAAATTCGCTGTAAAGTGTCGCTTTCTCCTGCCGCTGGGCGTTCCAACTGTCGAGATATCGCAATTTAATGCTGAGAATCACCGCTTGCAGGGCATCTAAACGGCTGTTGTAGCCGATTTCTTCGTAGAAATACCTAGAAGACTGTCCGTGTTCTTTGAGCATTCGCATGGAAGCTGCGAGGGCTGGATCGTTTGTCGTCACCGCGCCACCATCACCGCAAGCGCCTAAGTTTTTGGTCGGATAAAAACTGAAGCAGCCGACATGGCCGATGCTGCCGACTTTTCGAGACTGCCACTGGGCCCCGACAGATTGGGCGCAATCTTCAATTACGGCTAAATTGTGCCGAGTCGCAATTTCCATCAACCGAGTCATGTCTACCGGTTGGCCGAAGATGTGGACGGGCATAATTGCCTTGGTTTTGTCGGTAATTGCCGCTTCGAGGAGTTCGACATCCAGATTAAAAGTCTCGCTGTCAATATCGACAAATACTGGAGTCGCACCGACGGCGCTAATTGTCTCAGCCGAAGCAAAAAAGGTAAAGGGAGTGGTAATCACTTCATCGCCGGGGCCAATTTTGAGAGCTCGCAAAGCCAAAATCAGGGCATCGGTGCCGGAGTTGCAGCCAACGCACTCGGAAACGCCGATGTAGTCGGCGAACTCTCGTTCAAAACTCTTCACGGCCGGGCCGCCTACGTAGCCGCCAGAGGCAAGCACTTTTTGCACCGCAGCGGTTATTTCGTCGCCAAGGAGCGCGTATTGGCGGGTTAAGTCGAGGGGGGGAACATTATTCACTCTTCACACCATAAATTTCAAGCATTATCAAAGCAAATTCTTGCAGCAAAACTGTTTCTCAGAAACCTTTATTGCAATATCTTATATTTGGACAGGCAAACAATCACATTATCGAAAGGGTGGGCCGGTGTTAATTCTGCTAGATTTTACAGATTTGGGTTGGGCTTTGGGGATGGTGGCGATCGCGATCGGGCTTTCGGCGTGGCAGGGATTGGGATTGGAGGGGACGATCGCGATCGCCGCAGGGCGCACCCTGATCCAGCTAATCTTAGTCGGGTACGTGCTCGCAGTCGTATTTGACCCGGAGGGGAAAAATCCTTGGCTGGTTTTAGCAGTTTTAGCAATCATGCTGACAACAGCTAGCATGGTTGCCAGCAACCGCATCAGCAAAAAAATCAAGAACTTACTGCCCTTAGTTTGGGGTTCAATTTTTATCAGTACGGCCTTGACTCTCGCCTATACAAACTTGCTAATTTTGCAACCTGACCCTTGGTACGAACCGCAATACCTGATTCCTTTAGCGGGTATGATTTTGGGCAATGCCATGAACTCCGGGGCGATCGCGGGCGAAAGACTTGTCAGTACAGTTAATAGCAGCCAGTTAGAAATAGAAACCCATTTAAGTTTAGGTTCCACGCCGCAGCAAGCAGTAAAGCAGTACCGCAAAGATGCCATCAAAGCTGGATTAATCCCACTATTAAATACAATGACGGTGGTAGGAATCGTAACTTTACCCGGAATGATGACAGGTCAAATGCTGAGCGGTGTCAGTCCTCTCGATGCAGCATCTTACCAGATTTTAATTATGTTTGTGTTAGCGCTGGCAACTGTAATCGCAACTCTGCTGTTGACTGAGGGATTGTCCCGGAAATTTTTTAATCAAGATGCACAATTGATCAAATGGTAATTGGGAATTGGGCATTGGGAATTGGCCAAACAGGGCATTGGGAATTGATAATATAATGTAGGTAGGAACTTGTATGTGGCAGTATTTTTATGAACAGGCAAGATGCCTGTTCCACAAAGAGTGAGTTATCTTGTGGGGTGGGCTTCTAGCCCGCCCTAGCCATCACTAAGGAGAATAACCATGATTCAAACAGCAACTAAAACGCTAACTTTTGAAGAATTTGCGGAATGGAAGCCAGAAAACGGACGTTATGAACTGCACAATGGAGAGATTGTTGAAATGTCACAGCCATTAGGAGACCATGAAGAAGTTATCGGTTTTTTAGCCTCAGAGTTAACTGCTGAGTTTAGAAAGGTAAAACTTCCGTACTTCATCCCCAAACAAGCATTAGTTAAGCCACTGGAAAACGAATCAGCTTATTCGCCCGATCTTCCGATATTAAATCGCCCCAACTTAGCGTCAGAACCTATGTGGAAAAAATTCTCAACCGTGACTCAAGGCGCATCAATTCCGCTGGTTATTGAAGTAGTTAGCACGAATTGGCAAGATGACTACATCAAAAAAGTAGGCGAATACGAACTAATTGGGATTCCTGAATACTGGATTGTGGATTATCTCGGTTTGGGCGGCCGTAGGTTTATCGGGAATCCCAAGCAACCAACGATATCGGTTTATCAGTTGGTTGATGGCGAGTATGAGGTGAGTTTGTTTCGGGGAAATGATAGGATTGAGTCGCCAACTTTTCCAGAGTTGAATTTGACGGCTAAACAAGTTTTTCAAGCTGGATTGACGGGGGATGAAATTGCTGGGGATACCGATTAGTTTTGAAGGAACAGGACTTAGGGAAGAAGTGATTTTACGCCCTACCCATAGCGGTAAGGCGCGCATTGCAAACCTGCAAGATAGAGGTTATGCGTAAATCCTGAGTTACTCTTTTACTCAGATAAAAGAATAGGAATTAATCGTTCCTCGATTTCATCAATATAGGCTGTTAAGCCTGTATAAACACCCTTTTTTCGTAGAAATTCCACAGGCGTGTCTTCCCAGCACTGTTGTTCGCGTTCCATCTTGCCACCTGTTAGCTTTTCGACAACAACTTTAGGATTTCTAATGCGATCGGGTTCTGTCAATGAGTTAGAGCGTAGTCTGTGTGACTCCTCGCAAGGATTAAACGTCAATTCGGTCATTATCTCTTGAAGAATTTGTTTTTCCTGTTGATTAGATGGAATAAACCCATTTAAAACCCAAGCTTCCCGCATTCTGTCGGCTGTACCCATAATAATTTCTAATTTAGGTTGTCGTTCGATTTGTTCTGAACGTGCTTGCTCAATACCTTCTCTTCGCTGAGGTTGATTGTCTAAATCGCGGATCAGGAGAACTGCTTTAATCTGTCGTGTTTTTTGAATAAATCGTACTAAATTAATAATTTTTATAGCTGCTGCACCATCAGCTTTTAAGGCTCCATCTTTACGATGACCTAAATACCTTGGAGGACGAAATCCTAAGCTTTGTTGGAAATTATCTATAATTTGATTAATATTTTTCCAGCAAGAATTCTCCGTGCCAGCTTCTAAACCACTCCATTGAAATAGATGTTGCAGCATCTCAGGTTCTAACCAATCAATTTTTTCTACTAAAACGCGATCGGCTAATCTAGTAGCGGTTCGTGCGTCTGCACTACTTTCTACAATCACCACAAACTCAATCATTTATTTCTCCTGCAACCACCCAATCTTCTCCCTCAGCATCCCAGAATTCTCCAGTGGTTAAAGTTTGTTTTGCCCATTCTACATCAGGATGTTCATCCAATCGTTTGCAACGAGTCACACCTGAATAGTTGTTACTTAATACATGAACTTGAGAAGGAAGAAGTTCATCCACAATGTAAGGAGAATGGGTAGAAAAAATAATTTGCAGATTGCTGTTGTATTGAAGAATTTCCTTGAAAACAGCGATTAATTCTCGTTGCGCTTTGGGATGGAGTCCCTGTTCAACATCATCTAATAACACTAAATTAGGTTGATTGGGATTCATCAAAACAGTCAGTAATCCGAGAGCGAGCATTGTGCCTTCGCTAATGGCATGGGCTGGTATGCGCTTACCAGTATTCATGTCTAGGACAACTTCTTGCCCTGCAATTTCCTGACTTTCTTCGTAGGAGATAGATTTGCCATCGACTTCGATTAAGCGTTGGCGATTGACCATAACTTTAGCTCGCCTTACCCCTACCTCGCGGACACCTGGTACAATCCGTTTCAACATTTTCTGTAAAGATTGAAATTTATCTGGATCTTCGTCACGAAGATAGTCTAAGGTAGGTGCTAACCCTGAACCATCGAACTCAACTCGCGGTGTAATTGCATCACTGTAAGCTGCTTTAGCAAGATTAGTAGCTACGAGCTTAAGATGAACTGCGTTTCTCAAAGATTGCTGAATTGGCTCTTCCGTAGTCATTAAGGAAGTTTCAGACATTACTTTCCTATATTCCTGGTTTTTATCTGCCTTCCATAATGCTGTAAACTCCCACATCTGATTAACGTTTCGTCTCCACTCATAGGAAGCTTCCCAATTATTTATATCTGGGTTTTTCCAAAAACCACTTGCAGTAACAGACATATTATCTTGCCCAATTGTTGTAATAAATTGAGGCTCTTTTTCATGCTGAAAAATCTTGTCAAATGATGAATTAGCAAGCCGACTGAGATAATGCACTGCTTGCAAAACTGATGTTTTACCCGAACTGTTTTGTCCTACGAGTGCGTGTAGGCGTGAACTATCTAAACTAAGTTCTGTATCTTTATGACTTTTGAAGTTATGAAGTTTGACCTTTTCTAGCATTTGATTGCTAATATTATTTTATACAGTTTGATTGCCGAGCTTGTAGTGTGTGTTCGGATGTTCTAAGTTGTTAGCGCGCATTTAATTGTAACAATCATGTTTCTTGAAACAATGAGTGGGGCGTTGCTCCTAGCCCGCCCCAAAAACTAAAATTAAATGCCGTAACAGCTTACTTCGGTTCGTGACTCCCAATCCGCTTGCCTTCGCCATCGTACACCTGCATCGGGATTTGGGCGTTTTCGGCGATCGCCTCCAAAGCTTTTTGCAATGTTTGAACGTGCTTTTCTACAGCTTGGCGAGACTTCACAGCATTGTTGTTGTTTGCTTGAATGAAAGTTTGTTGCAGTTTCTGCACGTAACCTGGAGTCATCTGCACCGCAATCAAATCTTTGCTAACAGTATAGTCGCAAATCTTGGGGTTGCCTTTGCAAGTTCTATCTAAATCGGTGCGGGCTTTTTGCAGGTTCCTTTCTTCCTGCAACTTTACTTCTGCTTGCTGCAATGAAGTTTTGTAGGAAGCGATCAGCGGTTGGGCTTTCTGAGAATAGGCAGTTGCCGCCGGCACTTGCTCCGCGTAACTCAAAGCTCTTCGCCAGGATTCTGATGCTTTAAACCAGGCGTTTTTGCCCTCAAAAATTCGAGCTTCCGCTGCTAAAGTCACAGCTTGAGTATAGGCATTTTCCGAAATTCCTTCGACATTTTTGCGCTCGCGAGCTTCTGAAAGTTTGGTTTCGTATTTGGGAACTAGCAGTTTAGCTTGTTGGTAAGATGTCGTGCCCGTGGGAATTTCTGATAGGATTGCGAGGGATTCTTCCCAACCTGCTTGCACTTGATCCCAAGTCTCGGCAGTAGTCGCTACTGCTTCGCGAGCTTCTGCTATTTGGGCTGTATTTTTGGCCGCGAGCAGCGTTTTTTCGGCTTTTTTCTCTGTGCTTAACTGCCGATTTCCTGTTGCTACATTCTTCCGGTATTCCTTCGTTTTTCTCTGAGCAAATGGATACACTGGGCTGTCTGTGGGGATTTCTCCGAGTTCGGCGATCGCACTTTGCCACAGAGCTTGCGCTTCCTGCCCGTCCTCGGCAGAATAAGGCGGATTTTGGGTTTTCTGGGCTGCTGACTGTGCGAGGCGCGCTGCATCGATCGCAGAGTTTAAATTCTGATTTTGCGAACGGTAGCTTTCCAGAGCGCTTTGAGCTTCACCGCGATGAATTGACCATGAGGGAATCGGTTCCAAAAGGGCGATCGCCTGTTTTAACTGTCGCTGCGCTTCTTGGGGGCTGTTGGCAACTTTTGACGTTTTCAGCGTCTTCGTCGAATTCTCGCTCAACTGTTTGGCATTAGCTAAAGCACTACATCCTCCGATGACGCAGGGCCGGCTCAGCATATAATAACCGCCTGCCAAAATTAGCGCCGCCATGCTGACCATTCCTGCTGCAGCCAGCATCGCCAACGGTGAATGCTTAGGTTTTTGGGCAACTGTTACCGCTTCCATATCCAGCGGATTGAAGGGATTGTCTGCAATATCTGCCGGGATTGCTTGCACGCTGAAGGCGATCGGCTCGGAATTGCTGGAACTCTCAGACAAATTGGGAAAATATTCTTCATCCCACGCATCTTTCCCATCCGTTTCTAACGGTATCTCCTCCTCTACATCCGCCGTCTCGACCACATTTTCTGTTAAGACTATCCCGGTTTCTTCGGCAGGGGGATTCTCGGTTTTTTTGAACAACAGCACTGCTTTTGGTCTTGACAAAACAGGGTTGTGCATGGTAAAAGAATGGAAAGCATAAGGCTGTTTTTGCCCGGTAATTTTTAGGCAAAGTCCAATCTGTTGAATAGATTCGGGTTCTATTTCGAGAATTGCTGCTTCTAGCACCGCAAAAGTCGGTTTGGCTTTGAGAACTACACTGCGCGGGTGTTCTCCCACAACCGTTAAAGATTCATCTCGAAAATCACAACTAATATAAAGCGGTAAGTTTTTAAATCCGGCTGCTTGCAAGTGTTGCTGCAATTTAACTTCTAGAATTTGTGCGTTGCTTTGTCGCGTTGCTGCTGTCATATTTTCTCCTCTGTCTAATCTCACCACTTTCGATTTTAGATTTGGAATTTTAGATTTTAGATTGCAGAACAGTCGGGATTTTTGATCTGTTTGAACTTTGACCCCGATTCATTCCAAATCTTAACTCTGAAAATTCAAGTCGCCACAAAATCTTAACTCTCAAATCTCAGCTTGCAAAGCCTGTCCATAACTTTCGCTGTAATAAACTTGAGTCACGTCAAAACGTCCGCCATATTGTTTCAAAGGTGCTGCTGCATAACCAAGCGGCAGCAAACAGCAAACATCTACTTCTTCGGGAATTTGAAAAGCTTCTTTCACCTTAGCGCTGACAAAACCTTCCATCGGACAACTGTCTACCCCAAAGCTTTTAGCTGCAATCATTAAGTGGGCTACTGCGAGCATTGTATGTCTGTTTGTCCAAGCTTCTAGGGACTCGAAGCAGGGACGGTTCTCGAACAATTGCGGGATTGCTTGTCGCATATAACCGGCTAAATTGTCATTCATTGCGCCTGTGGTTTTGCCCAAGTCGATGACGGCTTCGGTGTTTTCGGGCCTGGCGGCGCGCCGATCGCCACAACAGATTAATACTGTTGGGGCTTCTACCACTTGGCGCTGATCGAAGGCGCAAGCTTTTAATTTTTCTTTGCTGGCTGCGTTTTGAATTACGATAAACCGCCAAGGCTGCAAGTTGTAACCAGAGGGCGATCGCACTCCCAATCGCAAAATCTCTGCCAATATTGCTGGGGGAATCGGATCGGGTTGGAAACTGCGCGCGGCCCGCCGGCTTTCGATCGCCGTTTTAACATTAATTGAAGGTTGGATTTCAATTGTCATGGATAATTGGTAATTGGTAATTGGGCATTGGGCATTGGGCATTGGGCATTGGGCATTGGGCATTGGGCATTCGGAATTGGGCATTGGGCATCGGGCATCGGGCATTGGGCATTGTTATTTGTTATTTGTCCGATGTTATTTGTGAGTGGCTACCAATAACTAATAACTAATGACTAATGACTAATGACTAATGACTGCTGACTTACCCCAAGCCCAACTCGCGCTTGAGCAAATTAATCGACTTAGATCCGATGTAATTTTCGGAGCATATCAGTTGCGGGGGACGAATAATATCTTCTCTAGCCGCATTGATGGCAGCTTTTACTGTAGCAAAACTCGGTTGGTCGCAAAAAATTGTTCTGGCCGATCGCACGATCGAGTTAATCTTGTACTCGTCTGACACCAAGGCCGTCATCACCAGCAAATCCTCTCCCCGGATGCTGTGGATGATGACTTCGGTCGATCGTAGCATTCCCGGACTCAGGCTAACGAGACCCAAATAACTGTCTTTCGGCAAACCCCCGACTAACTGGATTTCCTGGCTGTAGTCGTAGATGTCTACGGGAATCACTCGCACCGAACGAGGTGCCGAAATCGATTCTGCTTCTCCGATAAAATATCGGCTGGTGATCACAGTTCCCGAAGAGATTTGATCCAAAAAAGTACCTAGCTGTTCCATCGGCACTAACTGTATGGGAATGCGGAGAGCTTGTTCGAGTTCTTTCGCCATCAGTTCACCCACGCCGATGTCTTCTGTGGGGGCTGTGACGACCACGCGGGCGCTGCACCTGAGCCGCCAGTCAATTTCGGCCAAAAATAATTCCCTCGCTTGGTTGAGCGTACAGCCCTGTCCCAGCAGTTGATCGATACTTCCTTGCACTATTTTGTTGGCCAGGGGATATTCTTCGAGGATCGGAGATTTGAGTTTGTTGCCGCCTTCGTTGCCTAGGGCGCGGACGTAAATGCCCGATCCTGCTTGGGCTTCTACGAGTCCGGTATTTTCGAGCTGGCGGTATACTTTGCTGATGGTGTTGCGGTGCAAACCCGTCTGCATGGCTAGCTGTCTGGTGCTGGGCAAGCGGTGTCCGGGCGGAAATTGTCGCGAGGCGATCGCAAACCTAATTTGATTGAATAGTTGGGTGGATGCTGGAATATCGCTATCGGTTTGAATATGAAATTGAACCATTATTAAAGGCTCCGACGACTTCAACTTAGTATTTTTATAAGGTCGAGTACCGCGCCTAGGATTGCTGCGATATCTCTGTCTATAGCATAATCTTATTTGGTTGATCTGCAGCAGCCGTTCTGCCGAGCGGGCGATCGCGCCTTCGAGGCGATTAATCGCAGCCTCCGGCATTTCCTCAACAATCAGGTACTTTCAACTCTTAGCTTTATTGACTCTCAGATTTTGAGATCGCTTGCTGTTTTTCTACCCGTCAGCAAATAAGTTTGCATTGGCCCTTTACCTTTAATCTCGATCTCGCCGCGATCTTCAAATTCATATTTATCCTGCAGTAAGTCATAAGTATAGTGGCTGACTTGAATGCGGCCTGTTATGCCGTGAGATTCCATACGGCTGGCTGTATTCACGGCATTTCCCCACAAATCATAAATAAATTTTTTAGTGCCGATTACCCCTGCTACCACCGGGCCGCTATTAATCCCGATGCGGAGGTCAAATTTCGCGTCTAGCTTCACATTTAATTTCTCAATTGCTACTAGCATATCCAGCGCCATTTCGGCGATCGCCTCTGCGTGGTCGGGGCGTTCAATGGGAATACCGGCTGCTACCATGTAAGCGTCCCCGATCGTCTTGATTTTTTCTAAGCCGTGCTTCTCACTCAGTTGGTCAAAAGCTGAGAAAATTTCATTCAGCAAGTACACTAATTTAGTTGCGGACATGGTGGTAGAAATTTGGGTAAAATTCACCAAATCAGCAAAAAGAATTGTTGCTTTTTCAAACTTGTCTGCAATCACCCCCGGTTCGTGCTTCAACCGATCGACGATCGCTCCGGGCAAAATATTTAGCAGTAAACCGTCAGTTTTTCTCTGTTCTTTCTTGAGTGCAGCTTCCATCTTTTTGCGCTTGGAAATGTTGTGAAAAAACACAGAAAGGCCGTCATGACTAGGAAAAACCCGGACTTCCAACCACACTTTTAAGGGAAGATAATATTTTTCAAAACTCACTCCAACTTGTTTCGCTACCGCTGCATGATACTCTTCATAAAAATCAGAACTCACTAATTCGGGAAACTCTTCCCAAATATTTTTACCATAAATTTCTTCCGGCGATCGCTGCAAAAATTGCCCTGCTTTGTAATTGACGTAAGTAAATCGCCACTGGGTGTCTAAAGCAAAAAAAGCATCGCTCATTCCTTCTAAAAAATTGACAATTTGCTCGTCTGTAGAACGGAGTTTGGCTTCTACTTGTTTGTTCCTGATCTGTGCGCGCTTTAATTTAGTTATATTTATTCGCAACTCCATTTGGTTAATAATTTGCCGTCCTAAAGTCCGCAGCGCTTCTAGCTGTTGTGGGGTGAGATTACGAGGAACTGTATCTATCGCGCACAAAGTGCCGATCGGATAACCGTCAGGAGTTACTAGCGGGGCTCCAGCATAAAACCGAATATTGGGATCGGAAGTTACTAGCGGATTGCCGACAAAGCGATCGTCATCTAAAGCATTGGGTACAACTAGCAATTCGTTGGGATTTAAAATAGCGTGGGCGCAAAAAGCTGACTCTCTCGGAGTTTCGGGCGCTTCCAGGCCGACTTTGGATTTAAACCACTGTCGGTTAGAATCTATTAAGCTTACTAAAGCAATAGGAGTGCCGCAAATATAGGATGCTAAAGCTGTTAGATCATCAAAAGCTGCTTCGGCTTCTGTGTCGAGAATGTTGTAGCGGTGAAGTGCTTCTATTCTCTCTTCTTCGTTGCTGGGCAAAGGTGCAGCTTGCATCGGCGGCCGCGAGGATATAGGTTTGCGAACAATGCGTGGAAGTATTAGTGCAGCGAATTTTCTGACTTGCGAGACCACTTTTTTAACTAATATCAAAAGACTTGTTGGCCAACCTTTATTCATCTTTATTTATTTTTTTTCACCCCTGATGGAACTGCGTATGTGCGATATCATTGGTGTCAACTTAAGCCTGAAACCCCTGATCAATGTCGCTTTTAGGTAAAGTCTAGATCCCCCTAAATCCCCCTGATTGTTGGGGAGTAGGGGTTGACTTTGAGAAGACTCCTGTCCCCCCCTTATTAAGGGGGGCGCCAGGGTGATCTAGCCTTAATAGTCAAACATCAGTCTCTAACTGGGTTTGACGTTAAGTTGACACCAATGGTGCGATCGAACTCGGCTCTACTTACGTATTTACCGCAACTAACTCCTCAATCTCCGGAGCTTTTGTGGGCAATTTGCCTGTCAATACTTCTCTACCCTCATCGATGACAAGTATATCATCTTCTATGCGTATCCCCCGCACATCGGCGAATTTTTCCAACTCCTCCCACTTAACAAAATCTTCATATTTAGCGCGGTTTTCTGGGTTATTTAAGATGGCCGGAACTTGATAAAATCCCGGTTCGATCGATACCAGCATTCCCGGACGCAAAACTCGATTCAACCGCAAAAATCCCAACCCAAACCGACTGCTTCTCGTTCTTCCTTCTTCATAGCCAGCCAAATCTCCTAAATCTTCCATATCGTGAACATCTAAACCAATTAAATGTCCGATTCCATGTACAAAAAACAGCGCGTGAGCATCCATTTCTACCAAATCTTCAACATTGCCCCGCAAAATACCTAAATCAACTAATCCTTCCGCCATAATCCGAGCAGCTAACAGGTGAATGTCTCGATATTCCACCCCCGCACTAACTTTATCAATACAAGCATCGTGTGCTGCCAAAACTACATCATAAATCGCTCTTTGAGTCGGAGAAAACTTGCCAGAAACCGGCCAAGTGCGAGTCACATCAGCCGCCCATCCCGTTGATGTTTCCGCACCGACATCTGCTAACAGCAAATCTCCTGTTTGTAGGGGATTGTGATAATGTTCGCTATGCAGCACTTCTCCATGCACCGTCACGATACTAGGATAGGCATAGGTCATATTTTTGGAGATGATGACACTTTCCATTGCAGCGCGCACCCCTGCTTCAATTTGAGCATTTCGGGTTGCCGCCATTCCCGCTTTGTGAGCTTCTACAGTGACAGCGGCAGCTTGACGCAATTCGGCCAAACTGGCTGCATCGTGGCTCAGGCGCAGAGATATGATGGCCTTGGTTAATTCTAGGTCGATTCCGGTTGGCGAGTTGGGCGGTGCCAGAGGGCGATCTAGAATTTGAGACTGTTGCAACTGAGTCCAAGAATCCTGAATTGCGATCGTTGCTGCATTTGTTGAGCGCGCTTTTAATTCAGCCATTGGAAAAGCAGCATCAGCGCCAATTAGTTCGGCAATTTCTGCTCTTTTCGGCATTTCTCCGTGCCAAAGCGTGCTGCTAGCAGGTGCGTCATCTAAGAACAATTCTAATTTGCCCGCTTCTAAGCGAATGGCAGCATTTTCTAAGGGCAAACCAGCAAAATATAGAAAGTGACTGCTGGCACGAAAGGGATAAGTAAGTGCCGGATAATTGCGAGGAATGCTGCGCCCCGACCATAAAATTACCGGAAAATTAATTAAACTAGCCAGTTTTTGCCGCCGTTGGTGTAGAGTATTAGTTAACAAATCATCACCTTGTGTAATTGTCATGGGTAAAAACCTATAATTTAGAGTTGGGTTTGCAGTCAGCCACAAGTTTTTGCATTCTCAGCATTAAAGCACTAAAATTCTGACTGCCAACTTGGCAGGCATTTTTGAGAAAATTCTCATCGGTCACTTCTTTTTTGCTAGCATTTATAGGCTGTCTTTTTTATAGTCTTGGTCGTCATCACCCGGATGATTGGGTTAAGCTGTAAGCCCGATCCCCAGTCAGTAAAAACAGGCTGAAACGGCTACTCCGCAGGCAATTAGCAGAAAGGTCACAACCCCCGCAATTAGTCAAATTCCTGGGTCTGGTTTTTGTTGATTGGGTGACGTGAGCGAGATCCTCTATTGACTGTTTGATATATGAGACTTTAAAGTATAAGTAAAATTAACAGAAAAAACATGAAAATTTCTCATAAAGCTCCTCAAACTTCTGTGCAAGTACGCGACTGGCCGATAGCACACTTACCGGGATTGAGCAAGGAAAACCAATCTCAACTGGAAGAGTGCAGCATCACGACAACCGGACAACTAATTAGCCTGACGAAAACGCAGGCGGCGAAAGTGTTGCTAGCCAATCAATTACAGATTAACATTCAATATGTTAATAAATGGGTAGCGATGGCAAATTTGGCTCGAATTCCAAGTGTAGGGTGTCAGTATTGCGGGCTGTTACTTCACGCCGGCGTTGCTTCGCCGGCTCAATTGGCTCAAATGCCCGTCGAGAGATTGCACCAACAAATTTTAAGGCTGCACGTAGCGACAATGCAGCGCAATGACTTAACTCCTTCAGTCGATCGCGTGCAAAAATGGGTTCAACAAGCTAGATTAGTCAGTAGTCATTAGTCAGTTGTCAGTTGTCAGTTGTTAGTTGTCAGTTGTCAGTTGTTAGTTGTTATTAGCCAACAGTCAACAGTCAACAGTCAACAGTCATTAGTCAGTTGTTATTAGCCAACAGTCAACAGTCAACAGTCAACAGTCAACAGTCAACAGTCAACAATCATTATGTCAATTCAAGTTTACGGAATCCCGAACTGCGGAACCTGCAAAAAAGCTTTCCAGTGGCTCCAAGATAGCGATGTTAATTACGAGTTCATTAACACCAAAGAACAGCCGCCGACTCGCGAAACAATCCAAAGCTGGGTAGCTGCTTTGGGTTTTCAACCCATGCGAAATACTTCAGGTCAATCCTACCGCGCTTTGGGCGACGACAAGAATAATTGGACTAGCGAACAGTGGGTAGAGGCTTTTGCTAAGGATGCGATGCTGCTGAAACGTCCTATGTTTGTTAAAGATGGAACGGCTGTTTTAGTAGGCTTTAGAGAGACACCAGATGTGATGCGAGAAAAGTTGGGAATTTAGAAGGGCCCTTATGGGCGCACCTTACGGCTACGAATAAATGCAGATGAAAGAAAATTACTAATCTCAGGACTTTTTTCGTTTCATAAATTTCCTCTCGCCCACATCATCACTGAAGCCCCACCGTTCATAAAATGGTATCATCTTCGGCAAACAGTGAAGTCCTAATGTTTCAACAGCTTGCAATTTAGGATGATTTACAACTGCATCCATCAACTTCACACCTAGTCCCATCTTGCGGTGCGTTGGGTTGACGATGACATCACAAATTGTTGCTCTGTACACAAAATCGGTGATAACGCGAGTAAAAGCAATTAGCCGATCGCTCTCATCGACAAAACCAATGATAACATCAGTCGCCGCCAGCATTTTCACAACATCCTCCCGCGTCCGCTTGTCGCTCCAAAACTCGTTTTTGTACAAATCCATCAAGTCGGAAACCTGGCTTTCGGTCAAAGTTTCGACAATTCGGTACTTATCCATTTGAGCGGTCATACTCTACTTTACCGTAATCTAGTTTAATTGCGCGATCGGCAATATCAAAATAGCGATCGTCGTGACTAATCACAAACACCGTTTTCCCCCGCCGCTTCAACTCTGGTAGCAACTGCTTGTAAAAAATATCGCGGAAAAACGGATCTTGATCCGAAGCCCATTCATCAAACAAATAAATCGGTCTATCTTCCAAATACGCCGTCAGCAAAGCCAGCCGCTTTCGCTGTCCCTGAGACAAAGCCGTAGTTGACAAAACTCCATCTTTCACCTGAACTTTATTGTCCAAATGAAACTCTCGCAAATATTCAGCAGCCTGCTTGTCCAAATCGTGATTAGTCATCCCCAAAAGCCTTTCAAACAGATAGAAATCCGAAAAAATTGCCGAAAAATTCTGCCTGTAGCACTCACGATTCTCATCAGTAATTGGCTGACCATCTAGGAGAATTTCTCCCGATTCAGGAATGTACAAACCAGTGATTAACTTAGCTAAAGTAGACTTACCGCTGCCGTTACCGCCAATTATAAACACCAATTGACCCGGATGAAACTTCAAATTCAGCTCGCCCAAACTAAAATTGCTGTCTTCTTTTTCTCCCGGATAGCTGTGAATTACTCGATTTAACTCCAGCGTCTCCCACTCAGCAGTTTGAAACGGTTTAAGCGTTGAATTTATCTCAGCTTGACTCGCCAAAGCCAATCCCATTCTCTCTATCTTTTCCACAGAAGTATTAGCACGAAAAATCGCCGGCAACCTTTGCAAAATATTGTTAAACGGAGACATCAAATAGGTACTTGTCAGAATGTAAGCTGACAAAACCGGAGTAGAAACAGGCACAAATTTCGGCAAAGCAAACAGCAGCAAACCCATCAGCATAAAAAATAGCAACTGACCCACTCCAATCGCAACTGCACCAGTATTCAAAGCAGTCACGTTATAATCGCGGGAAGCATCAGCACTCACCTGCAATTCTTCCGTAAAAAACTCTTGGCGGCGCAAGGAATGCAGTTTAAGTTCCTTAATTCCATCAGTAATACTGCGAAAATGCTTAAATAATATATCTTGTTCTTCTCTGGCTAAATCGAAGAATTTCCGCATTTTGCTGAGCAACAACTGCACCGTGCCAATCATCAGCACCAGAAAACTAAATACAACAACAAAAACCGTACCCGAAATCGTGCTTAAATAAGTTAAGCAGCCCACGACAACAGCGATATCAACACAGAGAAAAGGAATCAAAAATATAGTATTAGAAAGCGTTCCCACATCATCCGTGAGAGTTGCCAGCAAGCGGTTAGCACCCAACTCTTCCAAATTCCGCAAAGGAGTAGACAAAATGCCACGGCTCAAACTCAGCCGCAGATTGTAAACAGCTTCTTGAGAAAGGTAGATTAACAAAAATTGGGATACAAAGCCACTCAAAAGAGCCAAGATTGCTAATCCCGCAAAATACCAGACTAAATTCCCATTGGAATTGTCGCTGATTGCACGATTAATTAGGGAAATTAACATAGCGCTGCAACCGCCGCTGATTAAGCCTGTGAGTATGGCAATGGAAACATTTAACCAAGAAGCCTTTAACAGTAACCAAATTACATTCATCTAATTTTACTCTTAATTTAAATTTGGAAACTCACGTGCAAACCAACGAAATCCCCGACTTCTTGGTAACAATCTCGATTACTACTGAATAAATTTGATTCAGCAGTCGAGTCTCTTGATATTCGCATCCCCCAATAGCATTAATTTTCTTCTTGTACTTCCGTTTCCTGGGTTTCAAATACAACCAGCTCATAAATATCGAGCATCGACATTTGCACTTCCACTGAAGCGAAGGAAACTATTGCTGATTCTCCCTCATATTCCCGAAACAACCATTCATTTGATTCGGTTTTAATATATTGTGCGACTAAAAACTCAGATTGATTGACTAACACATATTCACGGAATTCAGGGATAGATCGATAAAACCGAAACTTATCCTCTCGATCAAAATCCTTGGTAGACTTAGAAAGCACTTCCACAATCAGCACAGGATTGAGTATTTCATCTTTCCGTCCCTCTGTGCAAACTAATTCTCCTTCAACTACCATCACATCTGGATAAGTCCCGCGTCGATACCGAGGAATCCACAACCGCAAATCGCTCATAAATGGTCTGGCATTCTTTCCCCGCAAAGCAGATTTTAAGAACGCATAAATATTACCGATGATCTGGCTGTGATTAATACTACCACCCGTCATTTTTACAATTTCTCCATCGCGGTATTCATTTCTAAACTCAGCAGTTTCCTCTAACTCCCGGTACTCATCTGGACTATAAAACTTTGCCTTACTTTGTACTAACATTGTTGCCTCTGTACTAACTTTTATCTGCGTTAATCTGCGTTAATCTGCCTACATCTGCGGTTAAAAATCATAATTATAGCGGTTCTCAAGCGTGGTGAGGTAGGCCCTATGCCCACGGAGGCCTATGCCCACGGAGGCCTATGCCCTATGCCCATGAGTACCTCATATGAGAGCTCGAAAGGCTATAACAGTATATCACAACAAAAAAGAAACGCCCAACTGCAAAGAGTCAGGCGTTTTCTACTATTTCAAAACCAGGAAAAATTAATCCCCGCGAGACACCAAATTCGAGTCAATTTTAGCAGCCACAACAGGTTGCACATGACTCAATGCCGACTGCAACATGGGAGTTTTGGTAATAGCATCATTAGCCAAATTAAACAAAGGATTCGACAAAATTCCCGCCAATGTTGTCGCCACCAAAGTGAGTACAACGCTGACTTGCAAAGGGCGCATTCCCTGAAGGTTCCAGCGAATTTCGGGATAATTTTTCACCGCGTCTGACATTTCTTGAGGTTCTTTTACAACCATCATCTTGACAACACGGATGTAGTAGTAAATCGAAACTACGCTGGTAATTAATCCCAGAATAACTAAGCCGTAAAGTCCTGCTTGCCAGCCCGCCCAGAACAGATAGATTTTGCCGAAAAATCCAGCCAGGGGCGGAATTCCACCGAGAGAAAGCAGGCAAATACTTAAGGCTAAAGTTAACAGCGGATCTTTTTGGTACAAACCTGAGTATTCGCTAATTTGGTCGGTTCCCGTCCGCAGCGAGAACAGGATGATGCAGGCGAAAGCACCCAAGTTCATAAACAGGTAAACCAACATATAAAATATCATGCTGGAGTAACCGGCTTCTGTTCCTGCAATCAAACCCAGCATTACAAAACCGGCTTGGGCGATCGACGAATAAGCCAAAAGCCGCTTCATGCTAGTCTGGGCGAGGGCAACCACATTTCCCAACACCATGCTGAGAATGGCTAAGGCCGTGAACACGAACTGCCACTGTTCGATAAGTGCGGGGAAAGCAGTTGTTAACAAGCGGATTGCTAGGGCAAAACCTGCTGCTTTGGAACCGACAGAAAGAAAGGCAACAACGGGTGTAGGAGAACCTTCGTAAACGTCAGGAGTCCACTGGTGAAAGGGAACTGCAGAGATTTTGAAGGCGATTCCGGCGATCGCAAAAACCAAAGCAATCACCAAACCGAGAGATTGACCTTCATTCACCGTAGAAAGGTTAGCCGCGATCGCACTCAGCTTAGTTTCGCCACCAGACAAGCCGTACAGCAGCGACAGCCCGTAGAGAAACACCGCCGAAGAAGACGACCCAATTAACAAATATTTCAAAGCAGCTTCATTGGAACGCGGGTCGCGTTTTGTGTAACCCGTCAGCAAATAAGACGAGATACTCAGAGTTTCCAACGAAATAAAAATCATCACCAATTCATCAGCGCCGCTGAGGAACATTCCCCCCAAAGTAGCGGTCAGCAAAATGCCGATAAATTCCGCTAAAGCGGTACCCGTTTGCAGTACATAGCGGACGGATATCAAAATAGTGACAGCCGTACTCAAAGCGATAATTCCGCGAAACACTAAACTCAAGGCATCGCTGTTAAAACCGCCCAGAAACGAGATGGTATCCGTGTTATCCCACTGCAAACACAAGGCAGCGACGGCGGCCAGCAAACCCGCAACGGCAACGTAGGGAGTCCAACCCGAGGAACTGCGGCCTACGATTAAATCGCCGACGAGAACCACCAAGAGGGTGATGATGACAATTCCCTCTGGCAAGATAGTTCCAGCATTTAGCTGGGCAGCAAGAGTAGCAAAATCCATATTTTCAGGCAGGTTGGGTAGTACAAGCCGCAAAGGCTGTAATGGGCTGTGAACTTGTAAAAATTCTTTACCAAACACAGATTGTAGCGGATTACAGCTTCGCGATCCCACTTGGGCGGGTGTTTGTTGCCGGAGAGTCGGCGGGGAGTCGGCGGGGAGTCGGCGGGGAGTCGGCGGTTGAAACCGCGTCTATACAAACAATGTCTGCCTCCGCAGACTGAAGAATTTAGAGGAATATCATGTCCTAAGAGAACTACCACAATCAGATGGGTTCGATCGTTTGGACTTTACTCAACCGTTATCGATATAGAATTACTGTACATAGATGGTTAACACAATATAGTGCTCGCCGTCTGTCAGATAAGTGATGCCCAATAATAAAAATGTAGGCACACTATCTATTAACTTTAATCTATCTTACGTTTTTTTAGGTGGAGCTACTTAGAAGATGGTTTGGGAACTGCAACGGTGGTAACACGGACATTCGGATCGAGGGCGTCACCTTGAGAGTAAATATAATCAAATGCCGATCGATCTTTAAGCATATTTGCCCGCAAAAACAGGGCGCTCCAACGGGCGATCGTTTCAATACCCACGGCTCGCTCTAAGGTAGCAGTATTGCGATCGGGCATCGCACCAGCGGGGTTATTAACATTGGTAATGCCGAAGTGATTTGCACCCATAACAGTAATCAAAGCTTTGGGTGGTGTTTGAATTTGGTCAAAGGTGCTTTGAGCTCGATCGGGCAGGGCGACACCATCGATAGATCCTTGAATCAACGCCACTGCAATGCCATCATTAGCGATGGGTACAAATTCATTAGCAATGGGATTCCGCAGGTTAGCTCCAAAAAATGCACCCGCTAATAGTTCTTTCGGGCGCGTAAATGGCTCTTGACACAAATACAATTCTGGGAGACATTTGTTAGCAATAACGGATAACCCCACTGCACCACCAAAAGAATGACCCAATAAACCAAGGCGCTGCGTATCGATAACAGACGCGATCGGAGATGTGGGCTTTGTGTTTTCGATCGCCATTTGAGACAAAACCGCCGCAATTTGCGAAGTTTCCGACGCCAAATTAGGCGGTGAAGTGGGATTGAAGGGCGAAGGGCGCAAATGATTCGGAACAACTACCACAAAGCCGTACCGCGCCACATGGCTAGCGTAATCTGAATAAAATGATTTATCTACAAGCGCACCTTGCAATAACAGTACAATGGGGAAAGAGTAATTACCCGAATTAAGATCGGATGGTTTAGGATAATAAATATCAGCTAAATCGTTATTAGCAGATATAGTCGTACTGTAAAAGCTAGTTTCTTTAAATGGCGGTGCATAATCGATTGTTGTGGCAAGGACTTTGCCCCCAAGGACAACCAACGCAGCAATTGCACAAACAATTGCTAGGGTTTTTACGGAAAAAAGATCGGGGTTTAAATTCATCATTATTTTGGGTTTGAGAGTGCGTGCATAAGCTACTAAAAAAAAGCAATTTGGCGACTTGCCATTAAGGGAAATTTGTGTAAAGATTGCAAATCATAATGATATCATGTCCCCTCGACCGCAATTTTTGTAGGGGCGGGTTCACCCACAATACCTGCCAATAATTGACAATCTCAAAAACCCGCCCCGACCGGGATATTATGGTTAATCGATCGGGCATGATATGACTCCTAAATAAACACGATTCACGATTTTAGACCCTTTTTGACTACTTTTATTTTAGCGTGGATTATACCCCGACCAAATCTGCTTTAAAAAAAACCTTTTTTAGAGTGGTAAATCGGAATTTCGACGGCTAATGTCGCCCCTTGATCCGGTATCGAAAAACAACGGAGTTGCCCCCCGTGGTTGTCCACTACAATAGTATAGCTAATCGATAACCCCAACCCCTTTCCTTGACCCACTTTCTTCGTTGTAAAAAATGGCTCAAATATGCGTTGTTGAATATCTTCGGTTATGCCGGGCCCATTATCAGTAATATAAATACCCACTTGAAAGTCGGAGAGTAATTTCGTGCAAATAGTAATAGTAGGGATTGGGCTGGTATCATCTACATCATTTGCCAAACATTTTTGGGATTGCAACGCCTCAATCGCATTAGTCAGAACATTCATAAAAACCTGATTAATTTGCCCTGCGTAGCATTCTATCTTTGGCAGATCCTCATACTCTTTTACCACTTTAATTATCGTTTGGTCTGCTTCATCTTTCAGCCGATGCTGCAAAATCATCAGCGTACTTTCAAGCCCTTCATGGATATCTACCGCTTTCAACTCAGCTTCATCGAGGCGGGAAAAATTCCGTAGCGAGTGCACTATTTCTCCGATTCGGTCAGCTCCTATGCTCATAGAAGCAATTAGCTTCGGCAAGTCATTCCTGAGAAAAGTGAAATCGATTGCCTCCAGTTGTTCCTGGATAGCTGCTGTGGGATTGGGGAAATCTTCTGCGTAGAGTTGCACCAGCCTCAGCAAATCTTCAGTGTACTCCCTTACGGGCGAGAGGTTCCCTTTAATGAAGCTAATCGGATTGTTAATTTCGTGAGCTACTCCTGCTACAACATTCCCCAAACTTGACATTTTCTCGCTTTGGATGAGTTGAGCTTGTGCATTTTGTAACTGTTGTAGAGCCAGCTCTAGTTCTTGGGCTTTCTCTCGCTCTTTAGCCTCTGACTCCTGCAATCGCGCATTTTGCTCGTGCAATTTTTTTTGCAAACGCTGAAGAGTTAGTTGATTTTCGACACGAGCTAAAACTTCTTCTAAATGAAATGGCTTGGTGATGTAATCTACTCCTCCAACAGCAAAGGCTGTGACTTTATCCAACACTTGATCTAGGGCGCTCAAGAAAATAACTGGAATACCCGAAGTTCTGCCATCCGCTTTTAAATGTTGGCAAACTTCGTAGCCATTCATCTGGGGCATCGTGATGTCGAGCAAAATTAAATCTGGTGGGGTTGAACGTGCTGCTTTTAATGCCATTTCCCCGTTTATTACGCCCCGAACTTTATATCCTTTGTCGCTCAACATAGTGGATAAAAGACGCAGGTTGTCTGGGGTATCGTCCACCACTAAAAGATTTGCAACATGAGATTCTAATTGCTGGCTGTTCATGGAATATTTTCTTCAGTTAAGTTAGTAATTTTATCAAAACGAAAGTTGTTAGCCCAATCAGCGATAGCCTCCGCAAAAGAAGTATTAGATTCAGGAATTGCGGCGACCAAACTTAAAATCAGCTCTGCATCAGCATCGATAGCTGCTTGATGTAACTGTATCACCCACTCCGCAGGCATTGTCCCCAAAGTTGTCCTTAAATTTTCAGTTTTTTCCCCTTCTTTTACACTCAAGTCTTGACCCTCAAGCTGAGATAATGTAAAGTTCGGTAAATCTTCATAGATATACTGTACCCCTAAATGTTCAGCCATTTTGGCAAAAATAACTTCTTCTTGGAAAGGCTTGCTCACAAAATCGTCACAGCCTGATGATAAAACAATGGCTCGCTCCTCCTCAAAAGCGCTAGCGGTCAACGCAACAATCGAGGTAGCCTCATCTTGAATCTTGGCTTTAATTTGTCTGGTGGCCTCATACCCATCTATCACAGGCATTTGCATATCCATCCAAATTAGGTGGGGTTTCCAAGTTTCCCAGATTGTAATAGCTTCTTGACCATTTACTGCTTCGCGTACCTCCAAGCCAAGCGGTTCGAGAACATTAACCAATAGCAAACGGCTCTCCCATTTATCATCAACCACCAAGATGCGATACGAGGGTTGGTTGGGTTCTAAACCAATTACCCGCCTTCTTGATTGTCGAGGTTGAATTTCAGCCATATCAGGGGAGCTAATTTGGATATCAAAACTAAAAGTTGTTCCTCGATTCAAGGTACTGCTGACGGTAATGTCTCCTCCCATCAGTTGTACGAATTGTCTGCTGATGGGTAAACCCAAGCCTGTTCCTTCTTGAGATTTCCGACCTGCGTCAGTTTGCACAAAAGCCTTAAATAGAGAATCTAGCTCAGTAGGAGCAATGCCGTAACCAGTGTCTTCCACTTCAAACGTAAGAGTCCGTGGTTCGTTGTCTATGGGGGACTTTTGTTTCGCACTAATTGCTGCAACCCGAAGCGTTACACTTCCCTTTGTAGTAAACTTTATCGCATTTCCTAGCAGATTAATCAAAACTTGACGCAATTTACTTTCGTCAGTTTTTACATACTGAGGAATGTTAGAACTGATGTGCCAACTGAGCTGTAAACCTTTAGAATCAGCTTTGAGTTTGAGCATTTCTTCGAGAGAATGGAGCAAATGATACAGGTCAAAGCTAGTAGGATTTAAGGTAATCCGACCTGCCTCGATTTTAGACATTTCCAGCACGTCATTAATCAGCGTCAGCAAATGCTCGCCAGAACGACTAATGATGCCAATCTGTCCCTGCTGTATGTGAGAAAGGGATGAGTCGCGGGCTAACACTTGGGTAAAGCCGAGAATTGCATTGAGGGGAGTTCGCAATTCGTGACTCATTTTTGATAAAAATTCGCTTTTAGCCTTGTTAGCCGCATCTGCTACTTCTTTGGCTTGTTGTAAGGCTGCCTCTGCTTTTTTACTTTCCGTAATATCGCTTGCTGTGCCAGTTATTCCTAGAATATTTCCCTCGGAATCCCGCACTACAATTGAATTAAGCCGGAGATTGATAGGTCTGCTGTCTTTAGCTAAGTGTATAGTTTCATACTGAAAGACGGACTCTCCGTTCAGCATACGTTGGAATATCTCGTGATCTTTGGGAAGTTGTTGAGGTGGTTTGAAATCAGTGAATTTTCGCCCTATCATTTCTTCAGGGCAGTAGCCAAAAATCTGTTGGACGGCAGCGTTGACGAAGGTATAACGCCCTTCAGCATCAACTGACCAAATCATATCCTGCGATGTTTCAACTAAGTCACGGTATTTAGCCTCGCTTTCTTTGAGCGCTTCTTCTACCCTTTGACGATCGGTAATGTCGTTAGTGACTAAGAGAATACACGCTTCTCCACCCAGCTCAATAATATCTGCTGATACCAGCATCTTCCTCACCTCGCCTGCGGAAGTACGGCAATCGAATTCCTGATTGCGAAGCACTCCTGATTCTTGCAATAGCTGTTTGTATCTGTCACATTCTTCTAAATTAACCCAAAAATTCAACTCACTTGCTGTAAAACCAATTACCTGTTCGCGAGAGTAACTAAAAGTGCTGAGGAAACTGTCGTTCACTTCGATGTAGCGTCCATCTGCAAACCGGGCGATCGCGATCGGGTTAGGACTGGAACGAAAGGCTTTAGAAAACTTTTCCTCAGACTTGCCCAAGGCTCTTTCTGTCTGCATCCTAACAGCGATTTCCTGTTGCAATTCTTGCGTTCTTTCTATAACCTTACGTTCCAGCGTTCGCGAGTATTCCCCTAATTGATCGTAAAGTTGAGCATTCTCAATGGAAATAGCAATTTGGGCAGATAAAAGTTTTAACAATTCTAGGCGATCGGTAGTAAAAGCCCCTTCAGTCAGGTTATTTTCCAAATAAAGAATGCCAGTCAGCTTACCTTGGTGCAGCAGAGGAGTACAAAGAATAGACTTCGGTTGAGTGGCTGCAATATAAGGATCGCGGGTAAATTGTCCCTCTTGGGCCGCATTATTTAA